>CAXTFX010000208.1:0-2681 GCA_964243185.1 uncultured Chthoniobacterales bacterium | reverse complement strand
CGGTGGGGGATGCGGCGGGCGTCGCCCCCGACGCGCACCCGGTCGAAGTCCCGCGCCCGGCGCCCGCGCCAGAAGACCCGGCCGGTGCGGGCGTCCCGCACCGTGACGGCGGCGAGGTCCACGAGCCCCGGTCGGTCCGCCACGTCCACGCGGGGCCAGAGGCCGCCGGCGCGCGGTTCCAGCCACAGGAACACCAGCCGCCGCCAGACCCCTTCTGGGCCGAGCGGGAGGTTGCCGGCGGCGGATTCGTCGTAGAGGTGGCCCACCGGGAAGAACACCTGGCAGCGCGCCACCGGCGGCACCGGCGGGGGCTCCGGGAGCGCGGCGGCGGCGAGGGCACCAACGAGCCGCTCCAGGGTCCGGGCGCGCTCGGGCGTGGGGGGGGTCGGCAGTTCCCCCAACTCCGCGCGCAGCAGGCCGGCGAGGAGCGCCGGCTCGGCGGGGAGGGCCGTCGGGGGATCATCGTCGGAACGGCGCAGCACGCCCAGCCGCGCGCTCGGGGGCTGGTGGATCAAATCGGCGTAGAGCTCGGCTAGCGCCGCGGCGGAGCCCTCCCCGTCGAACAGCCGGTGCGCCGCCGCCGCGGCCCGGGTTCCCAACCGCCGGGCGAGCTCCGCGTCGGCGAAGACCCGCATCAACCCGTCGGCGATTTCCTCCGCCGTGCCCTGGCGCAGGAACAGGGCCTCCTCGCCCTCCGTCAGCTCCTCCGCGAGGTTGCAGGCCGGGAGCAGCACGGGGCGGCCGACCGCCAGGAACTCCGGGAGCTTGGAGGGCAGCCGGTAGCGGTTGAACTCGTCCGGCGCCCCCGGCTGCACCAGGGCGTCCGCCAGCCGCAGCAGGTCGGGCAGGCGGCCCCGTTCCACCAGGCCGAGGGGCGCGACGAACGGGGCGCGGTTGGCCGCCGCGAACTCCGCGGCGACCCGGCCCGTGTCAATCCCGGTGCGGACGAGCCGCGTCGGCCAGCCGCGGGCGTGGAGCCGCTCGACGGCCCGGTAGAGCGCCAGGAGCTCCGTCCGGTTGCCGGGGTGGCTGTTGCCCGGGTAAACGACCACCCGCTCGCCCGCCCCGAGCCCCAGTTCGGCCCGGAGGGCGGCGTCCGCGGGACCGGCGTGAAACCGCGCGAAGTCCACCGCCGGCCGCACCGCGAGGAAGGGGCGGTCCGCCGGCGCCAGGGCGCGCAGGGCCGGGGTGATGCCGGTCACGGCGTCCGCCATCCCGAGGAAGATGTCGCCCCAGCGCGGGTGCGTCGCCCGCGCGGGCAGCCGGCGGGCGAGCGTCCGGCCGGGGAGCGCGAGCAGCCGGTCCCAGGTTTCCCCGGCCAGCGCCTCGGAGAGGAATTGCTCGTTGTCCTCCAGGTGAACCACCAGGCGCGCGGCCGGCGTGCGGCGCAGGAGGTCAAAGGCCGCCCGGCGCACGTGCTCCCGCGGGGTCCAGGCGTGGACGGCGTCCGCCCCGCGCCCGTCGGGGAACACGCGCGGCTCCTCGCGCAGCCGGGCAAACGTCGCCGGCTGGACGCGCAGCCCCGGCAGGTCCCCCCCGCCCCGGAGCTCGGCTTCCGTCGGCACCCCGACGACGAGGGCGTGCCCGCGCCCCGCCAGCGGCCGGGCGAACCCGGCGATGTGGCCCATGCTGTTGGAATCCAGCCCGGCGTGACAGAGAAAGAGCAGGTTCATGGAGGCGGACCGGGGGGAACATCCAACGGCCGACCCCCGACATCCAGCTCCCTGCGACCGGGATCTCGCTTCAGCCGTTCCCGGACCGTTCGGCTCCGACCCGGGCGGCAGAACCCGGGGTCAAGGCTACCGCCGGCGCCGGGCCAGGCTGGCGACCACCGCCACCAGTTCGGCGGGGGCCACCGGCTTGGGCAGGTGCAGGTCGAACCCGGCGCGCAGGACCCGCGTGCGGTCCTCCCCCCGGGCGTAGGCCGTCAACGCCACCACGGGGGTGCCCCCGCCCCGTTCAATCGGCAGGGCCCGCAGGCGTCGGACGAAACCGTAGCCGTCCTCGCCGGGCATTTCGAGGTCGCAGAGGATCACCTCGAATTGCCCGCGCGGTCCCGCGGCCAGTTCAAAGCCCTCCGACGCGGAGCCGGCCAGCCGCACCTCCGCGCCCTGGCGGCCGAGGATCCGGCCCAGCAGGGTGCGCGCGTCGGGGTCGTCATCAACGGCCAGCACCCGGACGCCGGCCAGCTCCCCGGGGGTGACCGCCTCCGCGGCCGGAGCGGCGGGGGGGAGAGCGACCTCCTCCGCGCCCAGGTGGACGTGGGCGGCGGCGGCGGCGCCCGTCGCGGCGGGCGGGGTTTCCGGGCGCGCGACGAGCGGCGGCAGCCGGACGGTGAACGTGGCCCCCTGCCCGGGGCCGGCGCTGGCGGCGTGCACGCTGCCGCCGTGGATCTCCGCCAGGTGCCGGGTGATGGCCAGCCCGAGGCCGAGTCCCTGGTAGGGGCGGGTGGAGGAGCTGTCCGCCTGCCGGAAACGCTCGAAGACGTGCGGCAGGAACTCCGGGGGGATGCCCTGGCCGGTGTCGGCGACCACGATCTCCAGGTGGGAGTTGATCCGCTCCAGCCGGGCCTGGACCTTGCCGCCGCGGGGGGTGAACTTGATGGCGTTGGAGAGCAGGTTCCACGCGACCTGCTGGAGCCGGTCGGGGTCGCCGGAGACGGGGCCGGCGTGCGGGTCGAG
>CAXTFX010000207.1:5317-7634 GCA_964243185.1 uncultured Chthoniobacterales bacterium | reverse complement strand
CCTCATGAAAGTCACCCGCGCCCTCCTCTCCGTCACCGACAAGACCGGCCTGCTGCCCTTCGCCCGCGCGCTGCACGAAGGGTTCGGCGTCGAGCTGCTCTCCACCGGGGGCACGGCCAAGCTGCTGCGGGAGAACGGCGTGCCCGTGGTGGAGGTGTCGGACTTCACCGGGTTCCCCGAGATGCTCTCCGGCCGGGTGAAGACGCTGCACCCGAAGGTCCACGGCGGCTTGCTCTACGTCCGCGGCAACGTGGAGCACGAGCAACAGGCGGCGGAGCACGGCATCCAGCCCATTGACCTGTTGGTGGTGAACCTCTACGCCTTCGAGGCCACCGCCGCCCGGCCGGGGGTCACGCTGGAGGAGGCGGTTGAACAGATTGACATCGGCGGCCCGTCCATGCTGCGGAGCGCGGCGAAGAATTACCGCGCCGTCGCCGTCGCCAGCGACCCGGCGGACTACGACGCGGTCCTCGCCGAGCTGCGCGACCACCGGGGCGAGACGACGCTGAAGCTGCGCGAACACCTCGCCGTCAAGGTGTTCCAGGCCACCAGCGAATACGACCGCGCCATCGCCACGTTCCTCAACCGCGAGGGCGCCAGCCGCGCGACCTACGACCTGTCGCTGCCGCTCGTGCAGAAACTCCGCTACGGCGAGAACCCGCACCAGGGCGCCGCGCTCTACGGGGCGTGGGGGGAATACTTCGAGCAATTGCACGGCAAGGAGCTTTCGTTCAACAACATCCTGGACATCTCCGCCGCGGCCAACCTCGTCGCGGAGTTCGAGGAACCGACCGTGGCCATCCTCAAGCACACCAACCCGTGCGGGGTCGGTTCCGACCCCGGCGGGGACCTGCGCGCGGCGTGGGACCGGGCGTTTGCCACGGACAAGCAGGCGCCGTTCGGCGGGATCATCGTGACGAACCGGCCGCTGACCGAGGCGCTGGCGCGGGCCATCGCGGAGATCTTTTCCGAGGTCATCATCGCCCCGGAGTTCGAGGCGGAAGCGCGGACGCTGTTGCACAAGAAGAAGAACCTGCGCCTCATGCGCCAGCTCCGACCCGTCACCGCCGGGGTCACGGCGGACGACGTGCGCTCGGTGCCCGGCGGCGTGCTCGTCCAGGAGCCGGACCGGCTGCTGGCGGCGTCGGAGACGGCGGGGGAGCACGGGCTGGGGAAGGTCGTCACCCGCCGCGCGCCGACGGCGGCGGAGTGGCGCGCCCTGGGGTTCGGCTGGCGGGTGGTCAAGCACGTCAAGAGCAACGCCATCGTCTATGGCGCCGCCGACCGGACACTGGGCATCGGCGCCGGGCAGATGTCGCGCGTGGACGCCTCGCGGTTGGCGGTCTGGAAGGCGGGCGACGCCGGCCTGAGCCTCGCGGGCAGCGTGGTGGCCAGCGACGCCTTTTTCCCGTTCCCGGACGGGTTGTTAGCCGCAGCGGACGCGGGCGCGACGGCCGCGATCCAGCCGGGCGGCAGCGTGCGCGACGCGGAGGTCATCGCCGCGGCGGACGAGCGCGGGATGGCGATGGTGTTCACGGGGGCGCGGCACTTCCGGCATTGAGCGAGAAATACTTGCCCTTTGACGCTGACCTTTCCCTACCATTGCCGGTCGAATGAAATTCACCTTCGAGTTTGATCCCGGAAAGAGCGCGACCAACAAAACCAAGCACGGCATTGACTTCGTCGAGGCGCAAGCATTGTGGAAGGACCACGTTGCCCAGATTCCCGCCAACGTCGTGAACCGGCAGGTGCGTTACGCCAACCTCGGTGTTATCAAACAACCGCCACTGGACGGCGGTTGTAACCTACCGTGGCAATGTGCGTCGGATCATTTCCGTTTATCCATCCAATGAGCGCCAAATCCGCCAATACGAAGCGTCCAAGCCCAATCGGGGCTGAACGCACGCTACCCCTGCCCATCAATGCCGAGGAGGTCGACCGCAAGGCAGAGGCGGGCGAGGACATCAATGATTATCTGGACTGGGACAAGATGGAGGTGCTCGAACCCGAAGTGCAACGGGTCGAGTTCGACCTGCCCGAGTGGGTCGTCGCCAGCCTGGATGAAACTGCCGCCAAGCTCGGCACTACGCGCGAAGCCCTCATCCGCGAGCGTCTCGTCGCGTCCGTCACGCCGTCGTCGCCGTGAACCCCGCTCTGCCCGTCTCCCTCGGCGTCAACATTGACCACGTCGCCACGCTGCGGCAGGCCCGCTACGCGCGCACGGACCCGGCGGCCCCGAACGTCGAGCCGGACCTGCTCGCGGCCGCCGCCGCCTGCGAGCGGGCGGGGGCCGTGGCCATCACCGTGCACCTGCGCG
>CAXTFX010000207.1:0-5217 GCA_964243185.1 uncultured Chthoniobacterales bacterium | reverse complement strand
GCCGCCGCCGCCTGCGAGCGGGCGGGGGCCGTGGCCATCACCGTGCACCTGCGCGCGGACCGGCGCCACCTCCAGGACCGGGACCTGTTCCTCCTGCGCGCGGCCGTCCAAACGCGGCTCAACCTGGAACTGGGGAACACGCCGGAGATCATCGCCCTCGCGCTCCGGGCCCGGCCGGCGGACGTCTGCCTGGTGCCGGAGAACCGGCAAGAGGTGACCACCGAGGGGGGGCTGGACGCTGCCGGCCAGCGCGCCGCGCTCGCGCCGACGGTGCGCGCCCTCTCGGAGAACGGCTCGCGGGTGAGCCTGTTCATTGACCCGGACATCGCGCAGGTCGAAGCCGCCGCCGCGCTCGGGGCACCGGTGGTGGAACTGCACACCGGCGCCTTCGCCAACGCCATGACCGGCGACACCCGGCGCGTGGAGCTGGAGCGTCTCGCGACGGCCGCGGCGCGGGCGCACGCGCGGGGGCTGCACGTCAACGCCGGGCACGGGCTGAACTACGTCAACCTGCCGGAGTTCCTCGCCGCGGTGCCGCACCTGGAGGAGCTCAACGTCGGGCACAGCATCGTCAGCCGCGCGGTGTTCGTCGGGTTGGAGAACGCCGTGCGCGAGATGATCGCATTGATGCGGTGAGCGGAGGAGTTTTATCCGCAGATTACTCAGATTCAAGACAGGGTTCGGAGTTTCCGCAACCGCGTTTGCCGGCCTTTCTCCACCCCTAAAATAATCTGCGTAATCTGCGTAATCTGCGGATAAATATCCGGCGACCTTCACGCGTTCAACGCTTCTTGAACGCATCCGCCCCGCGCTGGATCTTCAACGGGCGTCGGCCTTTTTTCTTCACGTCGGCGGCATACGAGACCGGCTTGGCTTTCGGTTCGAGCTTGGCGATGCCCGTGCCCTTCTTGATCTCCTGGATCTGGTCGCGCAACAGGGCCGCGCGCTCGAACTCCAGGTTCGCCGAGGCGCTCAACATGTCCGCTTCCAGCTCGCGCAGAATCTCCGTCAGCGAGAAGTCCCCGCCGGCCTCGCGGACGACGCCTTCCTCGACCTGCCGGCCCTTCAACACCATGTGCAAACTCTCCTGCACGGCGCGCCGGACGCTCTGCGGCGTGATGCCGTGCGCCGTGTTGTAATCAATCTGTCGGCGGCGCCGATACTCCGTGATCTCAAGGAGCTTTCTCATGCTTCCCGTCACGGTGTCGGCAAACAGGATGACGTGCCCGTTGACATGGCGCGCGGCGCGGCCGGCGGTCTGGATCAACGAAGTCTGGCTTCGTAGATAACCTTCCTTGTCGGCGTCCAGGATGCAGACCAGCGAGACTTCCGGCAGGTCCAGACCTTCGCGCAATAGGTTGATGCCGACGAGGATGTCGAACTCCGCCGCGCGCAGGCCGCGCAGGATTTCCACCCGCTCGATGGTATCAATGTCGCTGTGCAGATAGCGCACCTTCAAGCCAACATCCCGCAGGTAATCGGTCAGGTCTTCCGCCGTTTTCTTGGTTAACGTCGTCACCAGACAACGCTCGTTGACGTCAATGCGCTGGCGGCAGGCTTCAATGGTGTCGTCAATCTGGTTCTTCAACGGCTTGACCGTGATTTCCGGGTCCAACAAACCTGTCGGGCGGATGATTTGCTCGACGACGAGCGCCGCGCCCGGGGTGGTCACGTCAAAGTCCGCCGCCGGTTCCGGCGCATCAAGTGGGGGAGCCTCGGCGGCGCCCCTCCGCACCAGCTTGAGCTTGGGCGCGGGCGGGGCCTCGGCGACGGCCGAAACCGCCCGCACGTCGCGCATGGCGGGGGCGCCGTTGGCATCCCCGGCGGCCAGAGAAGTTAACGGCAAACGCGCGGGAACGGTCTCGCCCTCGCCGATCTTGCCCAGGGCCTCGCGAGCGTGGGCGATGTAACCGGGGTTGCAGGCAAAGGAGTTCTTGATCTCGAAGTCCGCGGGCGTGGCCGAGACATAGACGATCTGGCTCTGGCGGGCCATGAACTCGGGGAACTTCAGCGGCCGGTTGTCCATCGCGCTGGGCAGGCGGAAGCCGAAGTCCACGAGCGTTTGCTTGCGCGAGCGGTCGCCCTCATACATCCCGCCGATCTGCGGGATGGTCGCGTGGCTCTCGTCCACGACGAGCAGGAAATCCTTCGGGAAAAAGTCCAGCAACGTATAGGGCGTCGTGCCCGGCGGCCGGCCGCTGAGGTGGCGGGTGTAGTTCTCGATGCCCGAGCAGAAGCCCATCTCCTGCAACATCTCCAGATCATATTCGGTCCGCATCTTGAGACGCTGCGCTTCGAGGAGTTTCCCCTCCCGCTCGAACTGCGCGATGCGATCATCCAGTTCCACGCGGATGCTGCCCATCGCGACGCGCAGTTTATCCGCCGGCGTGACGAATTGTTTGGCGGGAAAAATGGTCAATCCCTTTGAAGATTGGTCCACGTGGCCGGTCAACGGGTCGAACAGGGAGATGCGGTCAATCTCGTCCCCGAAGAACTCCACGCGCACGCCCTGCTCGTCCGAGTTTCCGGGGTAAACTTCCACCGTGTCCCCGCGCACGCGGAACCGGCCGCGCTGGAAGGCGATGTCGTTGCGCTCGTAGAGCATGTCCACCAGCCGCGACAGGAACGCCTCGCGCGTCATCGTTTCACCGACCTGGATCGGCAGCAGCATCTTGCGGTAATCCTCCGGCGAGCCGAGGCCGTAGATGCAGGACACGGAGGAAACCACCAGCACATCCTTCCTCGTCAACAGCGAACTCGTCGTGGATAACCGCAGCCGCTCTATCTCCTCGTTGATCGCGGAATCCTTCTCGATGTAGGTGTCCGTGCGCGGGATGTAGGCTTCGGGCTGGTAGTAGTCGAAGTAGGACACAAAGTATTCGACGGCGTTGTTCGGGAAGAACTGTTTGAACTCCGAGTAAAGCTGCGCCGCGAGCGTCTTGTTGTGCGAGATGACCAGCGTCGGCCGCTCGAGGTTGCGGACGAGGTTGGCGGCCGTAAACGTCTTGCCCGAGCCGGTGACGCCGAGGAGCGTCTGGTGGCGGTTGCCGGCGCGCAGGGACTTGGTCAGGCGGGCGATGGCCGCGCCCTGGTCGCCGCAGGGCTGGTAGTCGGAGGCAAGCTCGAAGGACATCCGCCAAACTAACATGCGTCCCGCGGACGGTCACGCCCGGCGGCGCCGGAAACCGGCGCCCGCGCGCCGCGGCGACCTGCACGCGCGTCGGCCGAACGCGCCGCGAATCTTTGACCACATTCTCCCCAAAGAACCCCCCATGCGCTCCCCCCGCCTTTGCCCCCTCGTTTTCGCCGCCCTCGCCGCCCTGTGGCCTACCGCCTCCGCCCGCGCCGCGGACCTCGTGCGGCTGGGCAACCTGAAATTCGCCCATTACGGTGCCGTTTCCTACATGAAGGAGCTCGGGCCGAAGTATCAGCTGGAGGTGAGGGAGCAGGTTTTCGCGAAAGGCGTGGACATCGTCCCGGCCATCATCGCGGGGGAGATTGACCTCGCGGCCTCGGCCCTGGACGCGGCCATCGCGGGGAAGGCGGGCGGGGCGCCGGTGTATGTCGTCGCCGGGTTTTCCAAGGGCGGCGTGCGGATCGTCGCGGGCAAGGAATCGGGCATCAAGACCGTGGCCGACATGCGGGGCAAGAAGGTCGGCGTGCCGCGCGGCGGGGCGCAGGAGCTCTGTTTGTTCGCGGAGCTGGCCAAGGCCAAGCTGACGTATTCCGACCAGCCGGGGGCCAAGGACGTGCAACTCGTTTACCTGGCTTACGCGGACCTGAACCAGGCCATCCAGAGCAAGAACATTGACGCGATGTGTCAGAGCGAGCCGCAGAGCGCGCAGGCCATCGCGGCGGGCTACGGGGTGGAGGTCGTCAAGCCCTACGACACGCCCATCGGGGAGCCGATCCGTTCGCTGGTGATGACGGAGAAGCTGTATCAGGGTTCGCCCGACGTGGCCCGGCGCGTCGTGGAGTGTTTCGCGGAGGCGACCCGGATGTTTCTGGCCGACCCGGCGCTGGCGGAGAAGTATGTTCGGGAAAACCTGTTCAAGAACCAGTTAACCTCGGCCGACTACAAGGCGGCGATGGAAAACGCCGCGTTCACCTACGACATCTCCGTGGAGCACGTCCAGACCACGACGGACCTGATGGTGAAATACGGCGTGGGCAAGTTAAAGAACCCGCCCGCGGCGGCGGACTGGGTGAAGCTGGACCTGCTCCAGAAAGCCAAGGCGGACCTGAAATTGAAGTAAATGTTTATTCGGCGGCCAGGGTCCGGCGGGTTATCCCTAGCCCGCCGCCCGTTTTCGCTTTCGACACGCCCTCCCGCGGCGGCCTAGGGATCAGCCGCAGGACCCTGGCCGCCCCGATGAACGATACTCCGGTTCCCAAAGTCCCACGCGCACAGCAGCCTGCGGCTTTGGCGCGGGCGTTGCAACGGCTCGGGCAGGCGTTGCTCGTGCCGGTGATCGCCCTGCTGCTCTGGCAGGCGGTGAGTGACCCGCGAACCAAGCAACTCCCGTTCTTCAAGAACCACCCCAAGCTCGCCGAACGGCTGCCGAAAGCGCAGGTGCTCCCGCCGCCGTCGCAGGTGTTCACAAAGTGGGTCGAATACGCGCAGCCCACGGAGACCTGGGCGCGTTGGCAGGAGAACCTGTCCGAGAAGGAGCGGGTGAGCGCCTGGGGGAGTTCCAAGCTGCGCTGGACGCTGTCGGGCGAGTTGCTGGGGGACACCCTGAGCAGCCTGTGGCGCGTGCTCGTCGGCTTCACCGTGGGCGCCGGCCTGGCGCTGCCGCTGGGGCTGTTCATGGGCGCGAGCGACCTCGGCTACCGGCTGTTCAACCCCATCGTGCAGGTGCTCCGGCCCATCCCGCCCATCGCCTACATCCCGTTGTCCATCCTGTGGTTCGGGCTGGGAAACCCCCCGGCGTATTTCCTGATCTCCCTCGGGGCGTTCTTCCCCGTGCTGGTCAACACGATTGCCGGCGTGCGGAACGTGGACGGCATCTTCCTGCGGTCCGCCCGCAACCTCGGCGCCCGGGGGTTCACGATGTTCTGGCGCGTGATCCTGCCGGCGGCGACGCCCTACATCCTGACGGGGGTGCGGGTGGGCATCGGCGTGGCCTTCATCGTCGTGATCGTGGCCGAGCTGATCGCCGTGAACCAGGGGCTCGGCTACCGCATCATGGAGGCGCGCGAGTTCTTCTGGAGCGA
>CAXTFX010000206.1:0-7645 GCA_964243185.1 uncultured Chthoniobacterales bacterium | reverse complement strand
GCCGGCCATCACCTGTCCTCGCGCGGTCGCTCGCGCGACGCCGGGCTGTTCCGCCACGACGGCCAGCTCGACCACCGCAAGCCCGAGCACGAGGAGCGCCACGCGCAGTTCGCGGAAACGATGCGCCGGGCGCTCGGGATGATCGTCAAGGCCCAGACGGCGAAAGCCTCGGAGGCCGCCTTCCGCACGGCCAAGGCGCGGGCCTTCGCCCGGGCGCTGGCCGGGGCCGCCCGGCAGGTGGACGAGTTGGACCGCGCCCTGCGGTCCCCGGACGCGAAGACGTTCGAGGCGATGGCCCGCGCCGGCTCGGCGCTGGCGGCCCTGCAGGTCACGTTCCGCTACAACGGCATCGAGGAGGACGACGTGGAGGAGGGTTTCGAGAAACTCTCCGCGGCCTACGGCGTGTTCCGCCGCAACTACGGCCGGGACCTCGTCGCCGCGCGCTCCGAGGGGGAGTCCGCCCTGTCCCCCGCCCAACGTCCCGCCCGCGACGACCTCCAGAAGCGGGGCGCCGCCCTGGCCAAATCCTTGGGGGCGCTCCAGCCCGCGGTCAAGGACAACCCGGCCGCGGCCTTCGAGGTCGCCTCCCTCCTGAAAGCCCTCGCCTACCTGGACCGGGCGCCCCGCGACCGGCGGGGTCTCCAGAACCACCTGGCCGCCGCCGAGTTGCTCCTCGGGCGCCGGGAGGGCCTGGGGATTTATCTCGGCGAGGTGTTCCCGGCGGAGGCGAAGAAGCTCGACGGCACCCAGGAGGGTTTCCGGGCCTACCGCGAGGCGCTCGACCGCGTGCTCACGGCCACTTTCGCGGACGAGCCGCCCGCGGAAATCTTCGCCCGCCCAGCACCTTACGCTGAGGATCTGGGCGTGGCGGGCGTGACGGACACGGAACTGTCGGCCCTGTTGGAAACCGCCGGAAAAACGGCCCCGGCCAACGGGGGGACGGCCGCTAAACCGGACGCCGCCGCGGACCGGGCGGCCGACGCGCAGATCAACGCCGACGACCCGGACGACGACTCCAGCCTGGACCCGATGGGCGCCGAGGGCGACCCGGCCGCCCCCGACGCGGCGAACGACTAGGGACATCAACCCCCCGTCGGGCAAGTCCACCCATGCCTCCCTTCGCCGTCGCCTACGCCGACATTGAGGCCGCCCGCCGCCGCATCGCGGGGGCCGTCCTGCTCTCGCCCTGTCCGGAGAGCATCCCACTATCGGAGGCGACCGGCGCGCGGGTGTATTGCAAGCTGGAAAATCTCCAGCGCACCGGCTCCTTCAAGGAACGCGGCGCGCGCAACGCCCTCCTCCTGCTCGACGCCGAGGCCCGGCGGCGCGGGGTGATCGCCGCCTCCGCGGGCAACCACGCCCTCGGGCTGGCCTACCACGGCCGGCTCCTGGACGTGCCCGTCACCGTGGTCATGCCCCGGAGCGCGCCGCTCATCAAGGTCTCCACCTGCCGACGGCTCGGGGCCAACGTCGAGCTGGCCGGAGCCTCCTTCGCGGAGGCGATGGCCCAGGCGCACGAGGTGGCCGAGCGGGATGGATTAACCTACGTCCACGGCTACGACGACCCGGCCATCATCGCCGGCCAGGGCACGATGGGCCTGGAAATCCTGGACCAGGTGCCGGACGTGGAAGCCGTCGTGGTCCCCGTTGGCGGGGGCGGCCTGCTGGCGGGCGTGGGGCTGGCGGTGAAAACCCGGCGGCCGGACGTGCTCGTCATCGGCGTGGAACCCGCCGGCGCCGCGAAGTTCTCGGCCGCGTGCGCGGAGGGCCGCCCGGTCACCATCCAGTGCGCCCCCACCCTCGCTGACGGCCTGGCCGTGCCGGACATCGGCGCCAACGCCCTGCCCATCGCCCGCGCGCACCTGGACAAGCTGGTGACGGTGCACGAGGACGAGATCGCCCTGGCCATCCTCCGCATCGTGGAGTTGGAAAAGGCCATCGTGGAAGGCTCCGGCGCGGCGACGCTGGCCGCGCTGCTCGGCGGGCACCTGCCGGAGCTCGCCGGCCGGCGCGTGGTCCTGGCGTTCTGCGGGGGGAACATTGACCCGGCCATCCTCGCGCGGGTCATTGACAAGGGCCTCGTCGCCGACGGCCGTTTGTGCCGGTTCACGGCCGTGATCTCCGACCGGCCGGGCGGCCTGGCGGGGCTGACCCGGCTCATCGCCGAGGCGGGCGCCAGCGTGCGGGAGATCGAGCACGAGCGCGCCTTCGCCGGGCCGGACGTGTTCGCCGTGCGGGTGCTCGTGACCATCGAGACCCGCGACCGGGCGCACCTGGAGGAGCTGTTCAGCCGGTTTCACGCGGAGAAGGTTTCCTTCAAACGGCCGGAAGGCTGACCGGGGCGGGGCGCGATCCGGCCGGTCGGCTCCCTTGGAACCTGGGCTTCGGAATTTTCCGCGTGTCCTTTGCGCCCGTGAACCTACCTTCCCCGATGGATGCGCCCCGGTCGTCCCCCCCACCCATCGAGGAACTCCCCGGCCTGCGCGTCACGGTGGACAACGTGGTCCACGAACCGCGCCTGGACGCCCCGCCCGAGCGCCCGCACCCGTTCGTTTACTTCCTGACCATCCACAACGACTCCGCGGAAACCGTGCGCCTGGTGGGCCGCAAGTGGGTCGTCACGGACCTGGGCGACGGCTCCCGGCTGGTCGTGGAGGGCGAGGGCATCGTCGGCGAGCGTCCCCGGCTGGAGCCGGGGCAGACGTTCTCCTACCACTCGTATCACCCCGTCGCGGGTGACAGCCGGGCGGAGGGCGCGTTCTTCGGCACCTGTGAGGACGGCCGGCCGGTGTGCGTGCGCGTGCCGTCCTTCGCCCTGCGGGTGCCCCGCTAGGGGGGCGCCGCGCCGCAAAAGGGCTGGCGCGGACGGCGGCCTTGTGGCATCACTCTCCCATCCCGAGGGCGGCGCGGGCGCGCGGTGCGTCCGCCCGGTATCGCCCTTCCCCCCCAACCCACGACTGAACCCCAAAAATGGATACCATCATCGCCGCGCAGGAAGTGCAGATCGAGCGCAAACATTTTTACCTGGAGTTCCGCGAGAACGAACGCGGCCGTTTCCTGCGCATCACCGAGGAGGCCCACGGCCGCCGCAACACCATCATCATCCCGGCCACCGGCATTGACGACTTCGGCAACGCGCTGGACGAGGTGCTCAACGCCGTGCCCGAGGAACACCTCGCCCCGGCGCCGACAACGGTCTGACGCGCGTCCCCCGCAAACCTCCCGGCTTCACCCCGCACCGAGGGCGCCGTCACCACGGCGCCCTTGGTGTTTTCCGGCCAACGGGGCGCGCCCGAACGTTTCCGGGGCATGAACAACGATCCCGCCTCCCGCCGCGTCCAAGTCCTTGCGGACCCCGCCGCCGTCGCCCGCGCCGCGGCCGAGGAGTTTACCCGCCGGGCCGTCGCCGCCGCCCGCGAGCGGGGCCGGTTCACCGTCGCATTGGCGGGCGGCTCGACCCCGAAGACGCTCTACGGGCTGCTCGTCGGCGAGCCGGCGTTCCGGGACCGCGTCCCGTGGGCGCAGACCCACCTGTTTTATGGGGACGAGCGCCACGTCGGGCCGGAGGACCAGGATTCCAACTACCGGATGAGCCGCGAGGCGATGCTGGACCGGCTCGTGCCCGATCCGCTCCCGGCGGCCAACGTGCGGCGCATTCCGGCCGAAAACCCGGACGCGGGCGCCGCCGCCGCGGAATACGCGGCGACCCTGGAAGGCTTTTTCGGGGGCCTGCCCCGCTTCGACCTGATCCTGCTCGGGATGGGGCCGGACGGGCACACGGCCTCGCTGTTCCCCGGCACCACGGGCCTGCGGGAGATGGACCGGCTCGTGGCGGCCGCGTGGGTGGACAAGCTCTCGACCTACCGCATCACGTTTACCCCGCCGCTGTTACGCGCCGCCGCCGCCCTGCTCTACCTGGTCGGCGGGGCGGACAAGGCCCCGGCCCTGCACGCGGTGCTCGAAGGCCCGACGGAGCCGGACCGTTACCCCAGCCAGGGCATCACCGCGCACGACGGCGAGACCCTCTGGCTGCTGGACCGCGCCGCGGCCGGTGGCTTGACCGGCCCCGAAGCCGTTTAGACCCATGCCCGACCACCCCTCCGAAACGGCCACCCGCACGGCCCTCGTCACCCTTTCGCACGAACTCGGCGCCGAGGCGCGCGGGCTGGCCATCCTGGGCGAGGGCAACACCTCCGCCCGCCTGGACGCGGATACCTTCCTGGTCAAGGCCAGCGGCTCCTCGCTGGGCACCCTGGACGAAGCCGGCGTGGTGCGCTGCCGCTTCGCGCCCCTGCTGGCCTTGCTGGAACGGGGGGAAAACCCGGTGGGCGAGCAGGAGATCGAGGACATCCTGCTGGCTGCGCGGGTGGACGCCCACAGCCGTAAGCCCAGCGTGGAGTGCCTCTTCCACGCCTTCCTGTTGACGTTACCCGGGGTCAACTTCGTCGGCCACACCCACCCGGCGCGGACGAACGCCATCCTCGCCACCGCCCGCCCGGAGGTCGCGCGCGCGTTCGCCGAGGCCCGGCGGTTTCCCGACGAGGTCGTGTGCTGCGACCCGGTTTCCCTCCTGCTGCCCTACGCGGACCCCGGCCTCGGGCTGGCCCGCGCGGTGCGCGACGGCGTCGAGGAGTTCACCGCCCGCCACGGCCGGCCGCCGCGGGTGATCCTGCTGGCCAGTCACGGCGTCATCACCCTGGGCCCGAGCGCCGGGGCCGTGCTGGTGGCCATGCGGATGACCGAAAAGGCGGCCGGCATCTTCATCGAAGCGGTGCAACTCGGCGGCGGCCAGCTCCCCGTGACGCTGCCGGCCGCGGATGTGGCCCGCCTGGACGCTCGCCTGGACGAGGCCGTCCGCCGCCGCGCCCTCTCGCTATGAGCAGCCCCCCCGCGCCGGGACCGGACACTTGTTACGTCGCGTGCGACCTCGGCGCGGAGAGCGGCCGCGTCATGCTCGGCCGCCTCGGGGCCGACGGGCGGGTGGGCATCGAGGAGGTGCACCGTTTCCCCAACGGCGTCCTCCCCGTGGCTGGCACCCTGCGCTGGAACGTGCTGGGGCTCTACCGGGAGATCCTCGCCGGCCTGCGCCTGGCCGCGGCGCGGGCGCCGGGCATCGTCAGCGTCTCGGTGGACTCCTGGGGGGTGGACTACGCGCTCTTCGACGGTCCCGACCGGCCGCTGCTGGCCCCGCCGTGGTGCTACCGGGACGGACGGACGGAGGCCGGCTACGCGGAGCTGCGGGCCGACGCGGCGGCGTGCGCGGAAATCTGGGCGGAGACGGGCATCCAGTTCATGGCCATCAACACCCTCTACCAGCTCCGGGCCGAGCGGGGCGGGTGGGGCGGGGAAACGCGCTTCCTGCCCATCGCGGATTACCTGCACTACCTGCTCTGCGGCGTGGCGCGGGCGGAGGAGAGCCTGGCCAGCACCATGCAGCTCTTCCACCCCGGCCGCCGGGCGTGGTCGGGCCCCCTGCAACGCCGCCTCGGGCTGCCCGCCAGCCTGTTCCCGGAAACCGTGCCCTCCGGCACCCCCCTGGGGCCGCTGCGCCCCGAGCTGGCGCGGGAGTGCGGCCTGCCCCCGGGCCAGGTGGGGGTCATCGCCACCTGCTCCCACGACACCGCCGCCGCCGTGGCCGCCGTGCCCGCCGTGGCCGCCGTGGCCGGCCGCGACTCCCCCGGGGGTTGGGCCTACCTGGTCTCGGGCACCTGGAGCCTGCTGGGGGGGGAGCTGGCGGAGCCGCGGCTCACCCCCCCGGTCCGCGCGGCCGGCTTCACCAACGAGGTGGGCCACGGCGGCAGCATCCGCCTGCTCAAGAACATCGCCGGCCTCTGGCTGCTCCAGGAATCCCGCCGGGAGTGGGCGCGCCGGGGGCAGGCGTTCTCCTACCCGCAACTCGTCGGCCTGGCCAAGGCGACGAAACCCTTCGGCGCGCTCATCCAACCCAACGCCGCGCGCTTCGCCCGGCCCGGGGACCTGCCCGGGGCCATCGCCGCCTACTGCCGGGACACCGACCAACCCGCCCCGGAAAGCCCGGGGGAGTTCACCCGCTGCATCTTCGAGAGCCTGGCCCTGCTCTACCGGCGAACCCTGGAGGACCTGGAGGGGCTGACCGGCCAGCGGGTGGACGTCCTGCACATCGTCGGCGGGGGGTGCAAGAACGCGCTGCTCAACCAGATGACGGCCAACGCCATCGGCCGGCCGGTGCTCGCCGGCCCCGTGGAGGCCACCGCCATCGGCAACCTGCTCCTGCAGGCCCTCGCGCTCGGGCAGGTCGGGAGCCTCCCGCACCTCCGCCGCCTCGTCGCCCGCTCCTTCCCCGTCACCACCGTCCGGCCCCGTGAGCGCAAGCTCTGGGACGCCGCCGCCCAACGTTTCGCCCGACTGACCCTGCTCCAATAATTCCCCATGACTCCCTCGCCCGCCTCCTTCCGCCACGTTAACCACCTCTGGGACGAGTCCCACGCCGCCACGCTCGACCCCGTCGGCCGGCTCGTTTACCGCTCCAACCTGCTGGGCAGCGACGGGCGGGTGACCAACACCGGCGGGGGCAACACGTCCTCCAAGCTCATGGAAACGGACGTCTTCAGCGGTCAACCCGTGGAGGTGCTCTGGGTCAAGGGCTCCGGCGGCGACCTGCGCACGGCCGGCCGCGAGAACTTCTCCTCCCTCTACCAGGACAGCCTGCTCTCGCTCCAGGACCTTTACGCCGACGCGCCCGACCGCGGCCTGAAGAGCCCGGCCGAGGACCGCATGGTCGGCATGTATGCCCACTGCACCTTCAACCTCAACCCGCGCCCGAGCTCCATTGACACGCCGCTCCACGCCTTCCTGCCGGGCAAGCACGTGGACCACATGCACCCCAACGCCGTCATCGCCATCGCGGCGAGCCGGCGGGCGGAGGAGTTAACCCGGAAGATTTTCGGCGGCGAGATGGCCTACGTGCCCTGGATGCGCCCGGGCTTCGAGCTCGGCCTGGCCATGCAGGAAATTGCCCACCAGCAGCCCGACGTGCGCGCCATCATGATGGGCCAGCACGGCTTCATCGCGTGGCACGACGACGACGCGGCCTGCTACGACCAGACCTTGATGTTCATCGAACGGGCCACCCGCTTCGTCGAGGAGCGTTACCTGGTGAAGGGCGGCGACGCCGCGGCCTTTGGCGGGGCCCGCTACCAGCCCCTGGAAGAGCGCCCGCGCCGCGCCGTCCTCGCGCAAATCCTGCCCTGGCTGCGCGGGCAGCTTTCCCAGACCAAGCGGATGGTGGCCACCGTCCAGGACGACAAGAAGATCCTGCGCTTCGTCAACTCCGACGGCGCCCCGCGGCTGGCCGCCCTCGGCACCAGTTGCCCCGACCACTTCCTGCGCACCAAGATCAAGCCGCTCTACGTGCGCTGGAGCCCGCAGGACGAGGACACGGCCACGCTCCGGGAGCGGCTGGCCGACGGCCTGGAACGCTACCGCGCCGACTACGCGGACTACTACCAGCGCGGCCGGCACGCGGACTCCCCGGCCATGCGCGACCCCAACCCGACGGTCGTGCTCATCCCCGGCCTGGGCATGATCGCCTGGGGCAAGGACAAATCGGAATCCCGCGTGACGGCCGAGTTCTACAACTGCGCCGTGGAGGTCATGCGCGGGGCCG
>CAXTFX010000205.1:0-7654 GCA_964243185.1 uncultured Chthoniobacterales bacterium | reverse complement strand
ACCTGCCCGGTCGGGGTCGCCACGTTGGACGAACGGCTGCGCGCCAAGTTCAAGGGCAAGCCCGAGCACATCGTCAACTTCTTCAACGGCGTCGCCGGCGAGGTCCGCGAGATCATGGCCCGGCTGGGCGCGCGCACGATGAACGAGCTCATCGGCCGCGTCGAGCTCCTGCGCCAGCGGCAGGTCCCGGGGCACCCCAAGGCCAATACCCTGAACCTGCGCCGCCTGCTCGCGGACGTGGCCAAGGACGATCCGGCGGCTCCCCGCCACGCCACCCGCGCCCGCAACGACGCCTTCGAGGACCGCCCGCTGGACGACGTCATCCTCCAGGACGCCAACGAGGCCATCAACCGAGGCAACCCGCTGACCCTGAACTACAAGGTCCGCAACGTGAACCGCAGCATCGGCACCAAGGTCGCCGGCGAGATCGCCTACCACCACGGCGAACGGGGCCTCACCCGCGGCGTCCTCACCCTGAACCTCCTCGGCACGGCTGGCCAGAGCCTCGGCGCGTTCCTGTGCCCCGGCGTCCACCTCCTGCTCACCGGCGAGGCCAACGACTACGTCGGCAAGGGCATGAGCGGCGGCCGGATCGTCCTGCGCCCCCGCCCCGAGCACGGGTTCGTGCCCGGCGAGGCGATGATCGCGGGCAACACCTGCCTCTACGGCGCGACCGGCGGCGAGTTCTTCGCCCGCGGCCGGGCCGGCGAGCGCTTCGCGGTGCGCAACTCGGGCGCCACGGCCGTTGTGGAGGGCGTGGGCGACCACGGCTGCGAATACATGACCAACGGGGTCGTCGTGGTCCTCGGCGTCACCGGCCGGAACTTCGGCGCCGGCATGACCGGCGGCGTGGCCTACGTGCTCGACGACGAGGCGGGCGCGTTCCCCGCCCGGCTCAACGGCGAGCTCGTCACGGCCGAGCGCCTGTCCGGCGAGGAGGACCTGCAAGCGGTCAAGGCGCTGGTTTATCGCCATTTGGAAGCCACCGAAAGCTCACGGGCGCGGGAAATCCTCGCCGACTGGCCGCGCTTCGAGGCCCGCTTCTGGCGGGTCGCGCCGAAGCCCGCGCCCGTGACCAAGGCCGTCGCCGCCGCCCCCGCGCCCCCCAGCGAGTCGCCGGCGGCCGTGGGGATGCCGGAGGTGACGGGAGCGGCGAAGGGTTGAGGTTGGGGGCGGCGGCATTTGGCCCCGCCGTCGATCTGCGGCCGAGCCCGCCCTCACCCCTGCCAGCGCATCCCCATCCCGGTGAACCGCCGGGCAAACCCCTCCCGCTCGTAGAGCCGCCGGGCACCGCCGCGCCCGGCCCGCCATTCGCTCACGCACAGGGCGGCCTGCGGCAACCCGAGCTCGTCGAAGAACCAGCGTTGCGCCGTCCGCAGGAGCCGGCCGCCGACGCCCCGGCCGCGGGCGCTCTCCCGCACCGCCAGGAACTCGACGAAGCCCTCCCGCGGCGCGGCCCCGACCCCGGCGCAAACGTAGCCGAGCAGACGCAACCCGCTGGCGTCGGGAACGATGAAGATGCGCCGCTCGTCGTCCCGGCCCGCCAGCAGCGCGTCGGCGTCCGTGCCCTCGGCCGGGTTCGTCGGGAACGTGTCCGCGTGCAGCCGCGCGAAGGCCGCCGCGTGCCGCTCGCGCAGCTCCTCGCCGAACGGGCCGGCGACCATTCCCGCCGGCCGCGGGGCCACGAAGACGTGGGTGCGCTGGCCCTCGCGGAAGCCGGTCTCGCGCAACGTTCCCCGCAGGGTCCGGTTCGCCTCGTCGGGAAAGGCGTCCAGCCGGCGCGCGCCGGGCGGCAGCCGCCCGAAAAGTTCCGCCAGCAGCGCGCGGCCGATTCCCGCCCGGTCGGCGACGGCGAGGACCACCGACGGTCCCCACGCCAGCCCCGCCGGTCCGGGCACGCCGGCCGCGCCGACGATCTCGCCGTCGGCGGCCCGCTCCGCCAACACGAAGGCCGCCCCCTCCCCCGCCAGCCCGCGACGCACATCCGCCGGGTCCGCGCTGCCGCCGCCGGCGTGCAGGCAGCGGGTCTCGGCCGCGGCGTTGAGCCGGGCGAACAGCCGGGCCACGGTGCCGAGGTCGGCCGCGCCGGCGGGGCGGACGCGGATGGCCGCGGGAGTTGGTGGTGAGAACATCATCCCGGCGGGGATTCTACCACCAACGCCCCGGCCCAGCCCTCGCCGACGGGCAGGTCGAACGGGCGCCAGCCGGGCAGGTCGGTTTCAAACAGCACCGACCGGCGGCCGAGCACTTGGCCCAGCCCCTCGCCGGTCGCTTTCCCGTAGGCCTCCAGCCGCGTCCAGGCGCGCAGGAAAGCCCCCGGCCGCCCGGCCTCCGGCAAGTCCCGCCAACGCGCCAGGTCCGCGGGGGTCAACGTCCGCGCCGCCAGGGCCGGCAGGTCGCGGGCGTCGCCCAGGCGCGCGGCGCTTTCGAGGTCCACGCCCACCTCCCGGCCGCCGTCGGCGAGGGCGAAGAGCGCGCGGTCGCCGGAGTGGGAAACGTTGAAGCGCAGGGCGCCGGGACCACCCGCCAGCGCCGGTTTCCCGTGCGGGCCGACGCGGAGGCGCAGGGCGGCCGGGTCCAGACCCAACCGTTCGCCCAGCAGCTCGCGTAGGAGTCCCCGCGCCGCCACGTAGCGCCGCTGGTCGCGCTCGAAATGAAAGCGGGCCGCCCGGGCGCGTTCCTCGTCGTTCAGCAAATTTCGCAGGAGTCCTCCGCGCCTCTCTGTCGTGGTCAGGCTGCCGACCAGCACTTCGACCCCCGGAATCGCTTCCGGCAGAGGCAACGGGTAAAGTTCGGGAGACCGCGGCATCGGTTCCATTATACCTGGGAGGGAGGCAGGCCCTTGCCTCCCTGAATTTGCCTTCGACCGCTCGCCCCGTCGCACCCCGAGTCCCTCTGCGATTTGGCCGTTCTGCGTTCACCGGTAGCCCGGGAGCGAGTCGTCGAAGGCAACGTCAGGGAGGCAAGGGCCTGCCTCCCTCCAGCGTCGGAGACGCATTCCCCAAAAACCGCTTTCCGCACGCGACTTCCGTCCGGCTTCGTGGTAACTTCTCCCCCATGCAACGCATTGATTACCCCCAGCCGTTGAACGAGTTAATTATCCAGCTCAAGCGCCTGCCAGGCATCGGGCCGCGCTCGGCGGAACGCATCGCCCTGTGGACGGTGAACGGCAAGAACCGCGGCAAGGAGGTCGCCGCCGCGCTCCTGCTCACGGCCGAAAACGTCCGGCCCTGCCAGCAGTGCGGCTTCTTCACCACGGAACCGATCTGCGCCCTCTGCGCGGACGAATCCCGCGCGGGCGGCCCGCTCTGCGTCGTCGAGCAGCCCACGGACATCCTGCCCCTGGAGCGCACGGGCGTGTTCCGCGGCCGTTACCACGCCCTCGGCGGCCGGCTGGCCCCGCTGGACCACGTCGGGCCGGAGGACCTCAACATCGAGGGGCTCCTGGAGCGGCTCCGGCGCGCCGACCGCGCCCCGGAGGTCATCCTGGCCCTCGGCGCCGACGTGGAGGGCGAGGCCACGGCGCAATACCTCGCGGGCGTGCTGCGCGAGGAGGTCCCCGGCGTGGGTATCACCCGCATCGCCCAGGGGCTGCCGGCCGGCGGCGGGCTGGAGGCGGCGGACGAACTCACGCTTTCCCGGGCGCTGACCGGGCGGGTGCGGCTTTAACCCAAGTGGACGACGCGGTCCCTCGCGCCGTTGCTATGCCGCCGGCGTCTGAAGTTTCAGGCGTCGTGCCGACGCAACCCACGGCGCGAGGGACCGCGCCGTCCACCTGGACTGGCTATATGCGAAACATTCACGTCTGGTGGGAGCGAACTCCCGACGGCGAAAAACGCGAGGTCCGCGCGACCAAATTTTCCGGCAAGTGGCGCGTGCAGAGTAAGGTCGGCCGCGACGGCGCCTGGGTTTACCACGACCCGTTCCCCGAGATGGCGGACCTGCGCGGGCTGCGGGACCTCATCTGGCGCAAATACCAGCGCAAGCGCGCTTCCCACGACGACGTGGTCGCCGTGGACGCCCTCATCGAACGACGCCAGCAGGCCGAGGACGCCGGGAAAATCCCCCGTTCGCCCGATCCCGGCCCCGTCCCCGACGTGAACCGGTCGCTCACCAACGACGACGATGACGCCGACTGAGGCCGCGACGCCCACCGCCACCGCCGCGCTGGACCGCGCCCACGCCTGGCACCCGTTCACCCCGACGCGGGAATGGGCCGCACCGGAGCACGACCCGCTCGTCCTCGTCTCCGGGGACGGAGCCGTCCTGCGTGACGACCGCGGCCGGGAATACCTGGACGGCAACTCCTCCATCTGGACGAACCTCCACGGCCACAACCACCCGCGGCTCAACCGCGCCGTCGCCGGGCAGCTCGGCCGCTTCGCCCACGTTTCCTTCCTCGGCGCCACGCACCCGCCCGCCGCCCGGCTCGCCGCGGAGCTCGCCGCGCTCTGGCCGCCGGGGGCGCTGCCGCGGGTGTTCTTCTCTGACGACGGCGCCACGGCCGTCGAGTGCGCCCTGCGCCTGGCGCGGCAGTTCCGGGAGCGCGTGGGGCAGCCGGGGCGGCGGCGGTTCCTCGCCTTCGCGGACGCCTACCACGGCGACACCCTCGGCGCGGCGGCCGTCGGCGGGATCGGGGCGTTCCGCGGCGAAATCCGAGAGGGGGACGACGCCCCGCTGCTCGTCACGCGTGTCGGCGGGGCGGATGATCTCGACTCCCTGCCAGCGGAGATCGTCGCCCAAACGGCCGCGGCCATCATCGAACCGCTCGTCCAGGGTTCCGCCGGGATGCGGCTCTGGCCGGCGGGCACGTTGGCCAAGCTCCGCGCGTGGTGCGACCGGCATGACGTGCTGCTCATCGCCGACGAGGTGATGACGGGCTTCGGGCGGACGGGCACGATGTTCGCGTGCGAGCGGGAGGCCGTCGTGCCCGATTTTCTCTGCCTGGCGAAGGGGCTCACGGCCGGCTACCTGCCGCTGGCGGCGACATTAACCACGGAGCGGGTGTTCCGCGCCTTCCACGACGCGCCGACCCGCGAAGGGCGCACGTTCTTCTACGGTCATTCCTACACCGCCAACGCCCTCGGCTGCGCGGCGGCCCTGGAAAACCTGGCCATCTTCCGGGACGAAGGGGTGCTCGCCCGGCTCCAGCCGAAGATCCGCCTCCTGGGGGAACTCCTCCGCGAGCGCCTCGCCCCGCTGCCCCACGTCGCGGAGGTGCGCCAGTGCGGCTTCGTGGCCGGCGTCGAGCTGATGGCCGACCCCGCCGCGCGACGGCCCTTCCCGCCGGGGGACCTCGTCGGCGTCCGGGTGTGCGGGGCCGCCCGCGCGCACGGCCTGCTCACCCGCCCCATCCGGGACACGCTCGTGCTGATGCTGCCGTATGTCGTGACGGACGACCAGTTGGTGACGGCCGTGGAGGCGTTGCGGCGGGGGATCGTGGAAACGGTCTTTCCGGCGGACGACCATCTCGGAGCGCCAGGGCGGCGGCGTAGTCGTCCCTAACGTCGTCGGCGAGCTTGCCCTGGACTTCGGCGCGCTGCCAGCGGGCAGGCGGCGGGAGTTGGACGCGGCGGGACGGTGGACGGTGATGGACGGTTAGGGAGCCGGGCTCCCCCGACCGTTCGTCAGGCGCCGGTTCCCTGCTTCGCGCGCGACCGGCGCTTCCCGGTGGCGCCGCCCGCCCGGGACTTGCCTTGCGCTTGGACGTGGTGGGCGTTGAAAATTGCCGCGATCAACCCCGGGAAACGTTCTTCCAACTCCGTGCAGCGGGAGGTGTTGTGCATCTCGACGCCGCGACGCTCGCCGCGGATCAAGCCCGCTTCCCGGAGCGCCCGGAAGTGCTGGGAGAGGGTGGACCGGGGAATGGTTTTCTCGTTGACGCGCAGAAACTTCGAGCAAATGCACGGGAACTCCGAACTCACGATCCGGGCCAGGATGGCGGCCCGCACCGGGTCGGAGAGCGCGTGCAAAATCCCTTCGACGGACACGTCCTCGATCGCGGGATGAACCAGCGGCTTCATGCCCTCCAAGTATATCCGGGCTTGACTATAGTTCCATAGTTCATAAATTCGGAACAACGGGAATTGGCGCACCGCGCCGGCTTCCGTCGTCACGAACAACCGTCCAAAATTACCTTCATGAACAAGCTCACCGGAAAAGTCGCGGTCGTCACCGGCGCCTCCAAGGGCATCGGGGCCAGCATCGCCCAAGCCCTCGCCACCGAGGGCGCCTCGGTCGTCGTCAACTACGCCTCCAGCAAGTCCGGGGCGGACGCCGTGGTGGACGCCATCGCCAAGGCCGGCGGCCGGGCCGTCGCCGTCGGCGGCGACGTCTCCAAAGCCGCCGAGGCGCAGGGGATCATTGAAGCCGCCATCGCGCACTACGGCCGCCTGGACATCCTGGTCAACAACTCGGGCGTGTATGAGTTCTCGCCCATCGAAGCGATCACGGAGGAACATTTCCACCGGCATTTCAACGTCAACGTGCTCGGGCTGCTGCTCGTCACCCAAGCCGCCGTCAAGCACTTGGGCGAAGGCGCCAGTATCATCAACGTCGGCTCCGTGATCGCTCGCCAGCAGATGCCGGGCGGCGCGGTTTATGGCGCCACCAAGGGCGCGGTGGACGTGATCACCGGCACGCTCGCCAAGGAACTTGGGGGCCGAAAAATTCGTGTCAACTCGCTCAACCCTGGCCTGATAGAAACCGAGGGCAACGCGGCTTTCCGGGGGCCGGAATCGGAGTTGGAGAAGACCATCGTCGCGCAGACGCCGCTGGGCCGCGTCGGCCGGCCCGGCGACGTCGCCGCCGTGGCCGTCTTCCTGGCCTCGGACGACGCAGGTTGGATCACCGGCGAGAAGCTGGCCGCAAGCGGCGGCTACTGACCCGCCCACGCACCGCCGGAAAAACGATCCTACCCGACGCGCGGCTTCATCCCGCGCCCGGGTAGGTTTTTCGGCTTCCCCGGGGTGCCGCCGGCCGGCGTGCGTCTCACGCCCCGTTCACGTCGAACAGGCTGCTCACGCTCTGGTCGGAGTGGATGCGCTTGATGGCCTCGCCGAGCAGGCCGGCGATGGAGAGCACGTGGATGTTGCACCCCGGGCAATCCGATTTCGGGCGGGTCGGGATGGTGTCCGTCACCAGCAGTTCGTCCACGGCGGAATCCCGCAGCCGGGAGATGGCCAGGTCGGTCAGCACGGCGTGGGTGACGGCGGCGATGACCGTTTTCGCTCCGTTTTCCTTGCACAACTTGGCCGCGCTGGTGATCGTCCCGGCCGTCGTGGTCAGATCATCCACCAGCAGGACGTTCTTGCCCGCCACGTCGCCGATGACCTCCAGGGAGGACACTTCCGTGTCGCTCTTGCGCTTCTTGAACACGGTGGCCAGACCGACGTGCAGGGCCTGGGCGTAGGAGGCGGCCTGCTTGAAGCCGCCCACGTCCGGGGAGACGACCGTGAAGGGCGCCAGGTTCCGCCCGCGCACGTGGCGGATGAACACGGGCTTGGCGTAGAGGTGGTCCACCGGGATGTCGAAGAACCCCTGCAACTGCTGGGCGTGGAGGTCCACGGTGACGACGCGGTTGACGCCGGCGGCCACGATGAGGTTCGCCACGAGCTTGGCCGTGATGGGCACCCGCGGTTGGTCCTTGCGGTCC
>CAXTFX010000204.1:0-7677 GCA_964243185.1 uncultured Chthoniobacterales bacterium | reverse complement strand
CCTCGTGGGTGTCGTTGAAGTCCTTGCTCTGAATCTTCACCGGCAGGGTCGTGCCGACGCCCAGGCGCACGGCCCCCAGGCTGCCCTCGCCGTTGGAAATGAACTTGGTGGCGTGCTGGTCGAACTCGGCGCCACCGGCCAAAGTGACGTAGAAGCGCGGCGGACGCGGGGCCGGGGGCTGGACCACGGCCTTGGAACCTTTGGCTTGGTCTGCGCTGGCATCGAACTCCGGGCTGCCGGCCTGGAGGGCAGCGGCGGGCAGGGTTAGGGCAGCGGCGAGGCTGAAGAGAGGTCGGAAGCTGTGGGTAGTAGAAGTCATCGCAGGGTTCGATAGGTTGGACTTGTAGGGGCCGAGCACCGGGCCAGCCTTTAGCCACGCTGCTCCGGGATGTTGGAAGCGTCGTGGATGGGCGGGGGTGCTTTCTTGCTGCTGTCTTCGGGCGGTTGGCTGGCCGCGTCAGGGTTCTCGGGCCTGGTCGAGCCATGGGCGGGCGCGGCCAAGTGAGAGCGCCCCGCTGCTTGTTCCTAAAGAATCGCCAGCCGATTGTTCGCCGGAAAATGCGCCCCGACCCGCAAGCACCCCCACCGTGCGGAGAGGGCGTCCCCGGGTGCTCCCTTTCCGGCGGTGGAGGACGGTCAATCACCGGACTTGCGCCGTTCCGGGCGGAGCCAGCCGCGCGAGCAGCGCCTCGAAGCGGACAGAACCCCGCAGAGGGTTCCACAGGGGGTTTAGCCGCAGGTCCCCATAGGTGGGCTGGGCCGGCAGGCTGTAACCTGCGGGCCGCTGGAGCCATTCCTCCAGCACGGCGCAAGCGGCATCGGACTGCCCCGTCCAGGCATAAACCACCGCCAGGTTGCAGGCCACGACGGGAGCATAGTCCCCCTCGGTCTCCACCGTGCTCAACTCGCAGGCGTGGCAGGCCTCGCGCACGGCTTCCTCCCGGTGGCCGAGGCCCGCGTCAATCATCGCCAGCAGGCCCAGGATACGGCCGTTCAAGGGGTCCCTCTGCACGGCCAGGTCCACCTCGTTTCGCGCCAGCGCGAAGGCGGCCCGCGCCCCGGCCTCGTCGTGGCGCAGTCGCGCCGTGAGCGCGGTAAACCAGGCTTTCGGATAGACGATGCCACGGATCCGGAAGCTGGTCTGGGGGGTGTTTGCCAGGAGGCTGGACACGGCTTCCGGGTCGTGCGCGCAAAGCGCCAGCACCAGGCCGAAGCGATCCATGACTTCCACCTGAGGCTGCTCAGACGGCGTGACGGCACGAAGGGCGGCGCGCAAAGGGGCCAAGTCCGCCCGCGCTTCCAGACTGCCCATGGCACAATTAAGTCGCAGGGAGACACCGTCCTTGGGAGACAGGCGCGCGATCATTCGCGCGCATACACGGTCCGCATCGTCGTAGCGCCGTAGAGATCGGTAGAGAAGGAACAGATGCGAGCCAACATCGTTGTTGCGGGGGTCCAGGACGGCCGCACGCTCGTAGTGGCGAACGGCGTCGTCCCAACGGTTCTGGTTATACGCGATCACGCCGGCCAGGGCCTCAACCTCCGCGCTCTCCGGCAGCTTGCGGAGGGCGAGGTCCAACTCGATTCGCGCCTCCTCGCGGTGACGACTTACCTCATAGAAGCGACGAGCTAGTGCGAAGTGCACCTCCCCACCGTCCGGGCGCAGCCGGCGCGCGGCGATAAGCGCCGCTTCGGCTTGGCGGCGGTGCTTGGCCTGGGTTTCCGCCGGCGTCGTGACGACTTCAGGCTCCGCCAGCGAGTCGTGGGTGTGGGCCAGATCACAGTAGGCGAGCACAAAATTCGGGTCACGCGCCACCGCCGCCTCCAGCGAAGGCACGCCGATTTCGAGCAGGTAGCGATCTTTTTCGTTCTCACTCTGGAAGAACGGTTGCCCATAGTGAACGCGCAGATACAGGTCGAAAGCCTCCGGATCGCTGGTCGGAGGTTCAGCCACGGCGGCTTTTTCTGAGTCCGAAAGTTCCGCCTGCAGACGAGGGGCCACCGAGCGCGTGATCTCGCCTGGTAACAGGAGGGCACCCGTGGGTTTTCGGTCGTATCGCGCGCTCCAGACGTGATGACGATCGCGTCCATCGAACAGCCGGACCTCCACGAGCACCTGCCCATCCTGCCGCCGCACGCTGCCGGTGAGCAGATGGGTCACGCCGAGTTCTTGGCAAATTCGGGGAAAATCCTGATCTTGAAGTGAACCGCCGGACGTGTTGCTCTGGCTGACCACCCGCAGGGTGGCGACACGCGCAAGGTTCCTGGCGACCTCATCCTGCAAACCCGCCGTGAAAAGTGCGTCCGCCTCGTTCGGGCCGAGTTTCTCGAAGGGCAGCACCGCGATGGAGCGATCCAGCGCGACGAGTCCTGCCCGAGGATGATACCAGCGCACTTTGGCTCCGACGCCCAAGACGACAAGCGTTGCCGACACGATGGCCAGCCAACGGTGGATGGCACGGCGCTTGGTCTTAGTTTCCGCGGCGGCAACCTGTTGTTTGCAAACGCGAAGTTGGTCGAGCAACTCGCGCGCCGACGGTGGACGGGCCGCCGGGTCGAGCGCGAGCATGGAACGGAGCAGGTTCACCACCGGTTTGGGTGTCCCTACCGCGGTGAGCCGCTCCAACGGCGGAACCCGCTGCTGGGCGTGGATGGCATCCAGCGTGCCGCCCACAAAGGGAGGGCGCCCGCAGAGCAGATGCCACAGCGTGACGCCGAGCGAGTAGATGTCCGAGCGCGTGTCCACCCGGCGATCCTCGCCCGTGGCAAACTGCTCCGGGCTGGCGAAGGCGGGCGTGCCGATGAAGCCGCAGCGCGTGTGGTCCGCGCCGAGCGCCGTGTCGGTGCCCACGGCCTTGGCCAAGCCCCAGTCAATGACCTTCACCGTGAAAGGGTCGTCGTGGCCATCGCCCTGGCCATGCCCCGTCGTCAGCATGAGGTTGGAAGGTTTGAGGTCGCGGTGCACCACGCCGCAAGCCTCGGCGGCGGACAGTGCGCGCGCGACCTGCAAGCCCACCTCCAATGCGAGCGTCGGGGAGAGCGGCCCTTCCCGCTGCACCCGGGCCTCGAGCGTCTCTCCTTCAATCAGTTCCATGACGTAATAACACTCCCCCTCCTGCTCGCCGTAGTGCGAAACCCCCGCGATGTTGGGGTGGCGCAGCTTGGCGGCGGCACGCGCTTCGCGCAGGAAGCGCTCCCGGGTGGCTGGACGCTGGGCCACGCTCTTGTGGATGACCTTCAGCGCCACGGCGGAGTGCAACACCGTGTCATGGGCGCGATAAGTGGTGGCCATGGCTCCCGCGCCGAGTTCCACCGGCAGGCCATCCTGGTCGCTGACTACCACGAAGTGTCCATACTGGCTCCGTCGGGGCTCCGAGGAATTGCCGGCAAGGGTGGCGTCAGGCGACGGCTCGTCCCCGAACGAAAAAGCGACCCCCAGCAGACAACGCAAACAACCTCCCTTCGGGCCCCTCTGGGCTAGGGAACCGCCGCAACTGGCACACACCGCCGCAAGGGCGACGCCTTCGTCTGGCGCCGGCACGCCGTGGATACCCTTTAGGGGATCCTCTCCGGGGCGGGACCCACCGATCATAGCGCTCTTCAAGCTGACTGTGCCGTTGGCAAGGATCACGCCTGCGACGTGAGTAGATGATAGAGGTAGCGCATCTCCTCATCAATCTGCGCCGGGTCGGCGACCGTGCGGGCTACCTCCATACGCAGCAGTTCGCGGTATCGCCGCCGCAGGGTCAGCAAAGAGGTGCGCAGGGTCGTATGCGGTATGTTGAGCCGTGCGGCCACTTCTTCCGGGCGTGGAAGCGGGGCGGTTCCACCGAGTAGGAAGGGCTCTAGTTCTTCGAGCATTTGTGCTTTACCCGCCGCACGGTAATCCTTTTGCAACTGCTCCCAAGCGCAGCCCACGAGCGTCGCGACCCAGACGTGATCGTAGCAGGCGGTCTCGTCGAATCGCGTGGTGGCGGCAAAAGCGGCTTCGGCTTCGACCAGGTGTTCGTGCAAAGAAATAACTTCCGATTCCCCGCCGCGTTTAACTGCCCGGGTTCGGTCGTATTTGTTGGCCAGGAAGTTCCGGAGTGAGCGGAGTAGAAAAGCGCGTAGCCGGCCTCGTTCAGGGTTCCATCGGCTCAGAACGTTTTGTTCGAGCAGGTGCACGAAGAAGTCTTGCGTCAGGTCCTGCGCGTCACCGCATGGGTAACCGCGACGACGCAAAAAGGCGTAAAGCGGCGGCCAATAGTTCCCGCAAAATTTTGCCAGAGCTTCGGCGGCCTCCGGCGATTGGCTCTGCCCAGCGACCAGCACCGCGCTCCAGTTGGTCGTGCGAAAATCAGTTCCACCATGATGCCAACCGTCCAAAATGGCTTGCATAGGCGAGAGTCAATCCGCGTTGAGAACAATCTCCATCCGGAGGCTAAACGACAAACTGCATTTTCAGACTCTCAATCTGAAATCGCGCGCGCGCGAATCGTCGGATGTTGTGAGCCTTGACGAAGGTATTTCTGATTGAACTAGCTGCCTCGGACCACCCGCAGGCCGTTTGCCCGTCCACCTTGCCGGACTGGGCCACCAGGACCGCGATTTTCGCCCATAACCTCATCGAATCGCGCGCTTTCCTCGGTTGTAGTTTCATGCTTTCCATTTGCCTTGGTTGGGAGCGGGCACTTGGACGCACCCGATTTCCACCGTGCCGCGGCAGGGCCGGTGTTGTTACTTGATGGCCTTGACCAGCAGGTCAAGGATTACTTGCTTGAGGCGCTGGCGTCGGCCAGAACATGGATGCCGGAGCCGACAGCAGCGGCCGGGGTCGCCACGTGCAGACGCACTCCCCTCTCCCGGGCCGAGGGTTTCACCAAGCCAAGGGCCTCGGTCAAGAACCACGATAGCCAAACTTGCAGGCCGAGCGCCTCGGCCAAGGCGAAAGATTACTCCATCTGATCTGGGCACGGACTCACTCAAGCTCAAACATGCCTCCACCCTGGGCCACCATCGCAGGGAGACTGCACTTCGCCGGGGCAGGGGGACACCCTCAAGGGAAAAGTCCCCCGGGGTCGGCATGACCTCGGGGGCTCAGCCGCACCTCGCGGGGTTAGTTAGTCGGCATAGGGTGGGTTTGCGCGGTGTAGTGACGGGATTCAGAGCAGGTATGCGTAGAATTTATCTGGGTGGTGCGGGCTCTAACAGCTCCAGAACTAGGGGTGTTGAGTGGAGCCCCGCAACCAGAGGGGCAGTTAGAAATCCAGCGCCATCTTCGCGGCCGCGGCTTGGCCTCTCACTATGCTTTCTTCCCCCTTTTCCTTCCCTGCCCACGTCGTGCCTTCCACCACCAGTGTGCGGACTTCCTCGACCCCGATGAACTTTAGCCAGAAATCAATGAATTCCTTCTGGTGGTCGAACCGGGACGCCGGCGTCGGCGAGTCCTCCGCGTAGGTCCCGCCCCGCGCATAGACCACGAAAGCACGAGAAGTGTTGAGCAGGGGGCCATACTCCGTGCCGTCGTAGGTAAAGAGCATGTTCCGTTGGCAAACTAAATCAATGAGTTGCTTGAGTTTGTAGGGGTAGGCGAAGTTCCACATGGGCACGCCGAGCACGATCCGGTCAGCCCGATGAAAACGCGCGGCCAGCGCTTGGATCTTGTTCCAGACTGCGGCCTCTGCCTCATCCATTGGCTCCTTGTTCACGCCCTTATACTTTGCCCCGATGGCTTCCTGGTCGAAGTCCGGCAGCTTTTCTTCCCAGACGTTCATGGAGTCCACTGAGACCTGGGGACAAACCTGACCGTATGCTTTTAGGAAAGCGTTGGTGACGGCAATGGACGCAGACTTGGAGCCGCGCGGGGAAGCTTCGATGTTGAGCAAACGCATGATCTCAAATGGTTGAACGAGAGGTCGGGCAGTGATCGCTGGGGCCATCCCAGAAGAGTTTAGACGACTCCAACCGGGCACCAGACGTTGGGAAGTTCGTAATCCAATCCGACATTCCGCGACGCTCATTCGCCCGATCTGGCGAACTCGCGCACGACGGTCGCAAGTTGTTCGGGCGCCTCCATCGAAACATTATGTCCGGGACGAGGCACCGTGATGAGCTTGCCTCGTTCAAGGTGCGGCATCGTCATTCACTCCTGTGCTTTCTTTCCCTACTCCTTGTCCATCTCTGCCGCAATGACTAGCGTTTCGGTTTCGATGGACGCGGCACGACCCACCCAATCTTCTCGGGTCCCTTCAGACAGCGGCACGATCCAGGCCCGCGCCGTTCACCAGGAGATAATCTTCCATCGCTCATGCACGGACTTCGGCAGAAAGCGGCAAGCTGCTGTGGACGGTGACGAACTTGTTGGCGGATTCCGCGTTCCTGGGCGTGTTCAACAACTGGTTGCGAACCCCGCCCGACGGCGGCTTCGGTCCCAGTCCTTGCCTTCAGCGCGCCGCGCCGACGAACTCGATCAGGTCGGCGTTGAACTGGTCCTTGGCAGTGATGTTCAGGCCGTGGGGTTCGCCGGTATAAGTTTTCAACTTTGCCCCGGGGACCATCGCCACCGAAAGATTCGTCGTGTTTTCCGGCGGCGTCATCACGTCGCCGCTCCCGTGGATGAACAGGGTCGGGACTTTGATCTTTGGCAGATCTTTTCGATAATCGGAGGCGCTGAAGGTTTTGACGCACTCGGAGGTGGCGCGGCAACTCGCCTGGAGCGCCCAATCCAGGTTCCAGTCCAGGAAGAGCTGGCTTACCGGGTTGATCACCGGGGTGGGCGCGCCGACGGCATAGTAGGACCTAAAGAACTCGGACAGGTAAACGGGCCGGTCCTGCTCGACGCGTTTGATCATGTTGTCGAAGATGATCTTGTCCTTGCCGGAAGGATTGTCGTCGGTCTTCAGCAGGTAAGGAGTGACGTCGCTCACGAACACGAGCTTGCCGACGCGCGCCCCGTTGTGTCGAGTCATGTAGCGGGCCAGTTCGCAGCCGCCCATCGAGAAGCCGACCAGGGTGACGTTTTGCAGGTCGAGTTGGTCGAGCACCGCCTTGAGGTCATCGGCCAGGGTATCCGTGTCGTAGCCGTCCCAGGGTTTGGAAGATTTGCCGAAGCCGCGGCGGTCGTAGGCGACCACGCGCATGTGCTTGGGCAACTCGGCCAACTGAGGCTCCCACGACTCCAGGCAGAGGGGCCAGCCGTGGATGAGCACCACGGGGTTGCCCTTGCCGAGGTCCACGAAGTTGAGTTCCACCGGATACCCAGCGCTGTCGGTGCCGGCGTGAATGAACGGACCAGGTCGGCCGGCGTTGGAAGGGGGAGCTTTACGGGCGTCCTCGGCGCCGGGTGACGCTGCTGCGGCTTTGCTGGCCGCAGAGGCACCGGCTAGGAACACCGCACCGCCAGCGACGGCGGCTTGCTTCAACAGACTACGACGGTTAATGGAATCCATATGTTTTGGTGGGGTGAAGTGAGTGAACCGACGGGGTTTGCTGCTGACGAGCCTACACCTGACCTTCACTAAAGCCAGAGCGCGGGTGCGCTGGAAGCTGCGCTCCGTGGGCGCCCATCGGCGCGTGCGGGTCGGGCCGGTCCGTCCACAACACCTCGATCTCGGGCACGTCCAGGTGCACGGGCACGTGGTATTCGGCGAGGCTGGGGTTCATGGCGCGGCCGTTGCGCCCGTCGAACTCGGCTCC
>CAXTFX010000203.1:0-7708 GCA_964243185.1 uncultured Chthoniobacterales bacterium | reverse complement strand
CTGGCGTCCACGCTCTGCTTCAGCCGGCCGCGGTGAAGCTCGGACGCCACCCGCTTCAGGGGACCTCCGTGGACGGCGCGAAGGGTGGTGCGGTGGACCTGGTATCTCCGCCTCGCCAACTCGACCCGCGCCCGGTGCGCCGCCAGCGCCTGGTCAAGCTGCCTGGTGCGGGTGCGGCCCGCCTCTGCCCGGCCCGCCTGATATTGCGCGTAAAGGCCGGTGCTGCCCCGTTGGAGCGGCTTCGGTTCATAGGCCGGCGCGGGCGAATCCGGTAAGTGGCCCGGGGGCTGAAAGGTCCCAAGGCGACGTTCGAGCGCCGTTTTGGAAAGCTCGCGGAAGCAGCTCGAAGCTTTCGCCGTCTTCCCACCGGACAGGACGATCAACCCGTTGCCGCGGGCCTGTAGCCTGACCCCCGTATTCCCGAACGCTTGGTGCAGTTCCTGCCAGGATCGCGCTCCGGTCGTGGCCTCGCGCAAGGTGCGTTGCACGAAACCCGCCAGACTCTCGACCCCGGCCACGGCTTCCATCGTGGCGGCCTTCTCCTGCGCCGGAGCCTCCCGGGGGGATTGTCGTCCGGGCCGGGTCCGGTCCGGCTCCAGGCCATACCGCTGTTCCAAACGTTGACAGAGCTTTTTCCGGACGTGGTAGTCGTTGAACGGTTCATGAAGCGTGAACCGCTCGGGATGCACTTTGTTGATGGCAACGTGCAGGTGCAGGTTGTCCGTGTCGCGGTGGACGACGGAAACGCGCTGGTGGCCGGTGAACCCCAGCGACCGGGCGAACTCCTCCTCGATCTCGCGGAGGGCATCCGGGCCAATCTCCTCGCCGCTGCGGAAGGAGACGACCAGGTGATAGGTCTTGTCGCCCTTCGCGCGCTGGTTGCGCTCCTGGGTTGCCTGCATCTCCCGGACGGCCCAGGCTGGATCAACGTCACCGGAGCGGCAGTTTGTCACCGCCACGGCCGCCACCCGCTCGCTGCCCTTGCCCTTCGCGTCCAAGAGGTAGTTCACGAGGCGTGACAGCTTCCCCTTGGTCGCCGCTTTCACGGGAACCTTCTTGGAAATCATGCGTGGGGTTTAGCGGCTAAACTGTCCGCCTTCCGCGCCAGCAGGTTCTGCGTTGCCTCGATGTTACCCAGCAGGCTTTCCAGCCGTCCCCGGTCCATCGCGCGGTCCTGGTTGGTGAGCCACAGCTTGAGCAGACCGCCGAGCCGTCCGAGGTCTCCGTTGATCTTTGCCAACTCCAGGATGCTCTCCTGGTCCAGCGTGCTCTTGATCGGCATGGCCATCCCGACGACCCGCAGGTAGGCCGAATCGCTGAGGGAATGGCCCTTCGCCTTCTTCTGGATGACGGCCTTCTCGGTGGGCAGGAGCCAGACCTTGATGTGGGGACTTCTACGCCGGCTCGGGACACTCCTCGATGGCGATGGGTCCACGGCCGGGTTCTCGGAGTTTGGATTCATGGCGCGAGACTCAGGTAGGAGCGTCAGGGCGGAACAGGATGGGAGCAGTTGGAAACCGTTGAACGCGCAGCGTGAATAAGGTTCGTGATGTAGGCCGGGAGGCGGAGCCGTAGGCCTACATCACATGTCCTGCCCGGTTCTCCGCGAGCAATACACGGGAACCAGGCAGCGGGTCCAGCGCTATTTCATGCGAATTATTGGGAACCAACCCGGATTTTTGCAAAACACTGGATTTCTGAACACGCCCATCGGAACCTCGCCAAAACGCCCGAGAACCCGCCCCAACCCCCGAGAAGTCCTGAGATGCCAGCCCGCAAAAGTCTGTTAGACCTGCTCAAGGAGGAAGATTTCTCCACGGACCGGAATCAGACTTACCTGACGGAATTCATGACCGAAAAGCAGGACATCCAGACGGCCCTCAACAGCCACTACGCCGTCAGGAACATCTGGAAGACTCTCACCAAAGCGGGTCGGATCACGATGCGCTATTCCACCTTCTGCCGTCACGTCAAAAACTTCCTGAAGGGGACTCCAAAGGGAGAACCCGGAAGAAATCCCTCACATCCCGCCGCTTCCAAGGGGAGCGGCTTTGTCCACAACCCGACCCCGAACCCCGAAGATTTGTTTCACTAACGCAGCCACTTACGTTTTAGTCTAGTATGGTCGTCCACATTGTTTTGCAGGGAAAAGGAGGCATCGGAAAGTCGTTCGTCGCCAACCTCCTGGCGCAGTATCTGAACGCGAACGGCAGCACCCCTCCGCTGTGCATCGACACGGACCCGGTCAACGGGACCCTGCACGGGTTTTCCGCGCTCAACGTCATGCGGATCAACATCCTCAAAGGGGATGAAATTGACACCCGCCAGTTCGACACGCTGATCGAACTCATCTCGAAATCGAAGGTCCCGGTGATCGTGGACAACGGGGCCTCCTCGTTCGTCCCTCTCGCCCATTACCTGATCTCCAACGATGTCGCCGCCGTGCTGACGGAAATGGGATGGACGGTCATCATCCACACGGTGATTGCCGGCGGGGAAATGCTCATGGCCACGGCAGCCGGGTTCGCCTCGCTGGTCGCCCAATTCCCGGTGTCGGTGCCTTTCGTCGTCTGGTTGAACCCCCACCACGGGGCCATCGAGCACGAGGGCAAGGGGTTCACCGACCTGAAGGCCTACCGGGAGCACCGGGCCCGCGTGCTGGGCATCATCCCCATCCCCGAGGTGAAGAAAGAAACCTTCGGGGTGGACGTCGAGAACATGCTCAAGGCCCGCCACACCTTCGCCGAGGAGCAGGGGTCCAAGGGCGTGGGCCTGATGGCCAAACAACGGCTCAAGATTTTCGAGCGCAACGCCTTCACCGCCATCGGGGCCGGACTGACCAACCTCCAGCTATGACCATGAATTCCGAGGAGATCGAACAATTCATCGCCCTGATCGCCAGGGAGAACAAAGTCGTCATCGGGGCGAACGACCCGATTGCCATGCAGCTCACGGCCACGCGCTTCATCCTGCGGGAGCTGGCCGGGGCCGAGGAGCAGATCGTCCGCGACTTCCGGGAAGCCGTGGCGACCTCCGCGGCGGACTGGGAAAACCGGTCGCAGAAACGGGTCGAAGCCATCATGAACGCCGCCGTGCTCGCGGCCAAGAACGCGGTGACCGCCGGCGCGCAGGCGGGGCTGGCGGCGGGGTTGCCGGCGTTCGTGGAGGCGACCGAGAAGATCACGCGGCGAATGGAATTGCAGCTTCAACGCTCCCGGCGGCTGTCGGTGGGTTTGTTTGCTGCCACGGTGTTCCTGGTCGTCAGCCAGTTAGCCATGTTGGCGTTCAACATCAGCCACCGTTGATGCCGGATCTAGGACCCGCCGAAAAGCGGCGAGGTCCTGGGGACACGCCGGACAATCGCCCTCGTGAAAACCGGGTTGATAGAAAATAAGTATTCAAACGCTTATTAATGTGTTTTGGTGGCGTCCCCATGACCGCCACACCTCTGGTTGCCCTTTCCCACGTCCGTAAAGCCTACCCGACGGCACCCGACACCGCGGGTGCCGCTCCGCCAGGCACCGGGATCGTGCTCCGTGAACTCACCCTCCGGGTCGGGGCCGGCGAGTTCGTGGCGGTGCTGGGCAAGAGCGGCAGCGGCAAGAGCACGCTGCTCAACCTAGTGGCCGGCCTGGATCGGCCCACGGCGGGAGAGATCCACGTTGCGGGCGCCACCTTGCACGGCATGGGGGAGGACGCCCTGGCACGCTGGCGGGGGCGCCACGTCGGGATCGTGTTCCAGTTCTTTCAGTTGGTGCCGACGCTCACGGTCGTGGAGAACGTGCTCTTGGCGATGGATTTCGTTGGGGTCGTGCCCCGCGGCGAACGGGTGGCCCGGGCGCGTTCGTTGCTGGACCAGGTCGGGTTAGGTGCCCACTCGGACCGTGCGCCGGCCACGCTCTCCGGCGGCGAACAGCAACGGGCGGCCATCGCCCGCGCCCTGGCCAACGATCCGCCGCTGCTCCTGGCGGACGAGCCGACCGGCAACCTGGACAGCGCCAGCGCCGAGGGGGTGCTCGACGTGTTCACCGACCTCGTGAACCGGGGCACCACGCTCCTGCTCGTCACCCACGACGAGGACTTGGCCCGCCGCCGCGCGCACCGGCTGGTGCGCGTGGCCGACGGCCGGGTGGTCGCCGACGAACCGCTGCCCAACCGGGAAGGGGGTCGCCCGTGAACGCGGCGGACCGGATGAACCCGCGCTGGTGCAAGGTCAGGGGCGACCTGCACGAGAAACCCTGGCAGGCTCTCCTGGTCGCTCTCGCCATCGCGGTGGGAAGCACCGCCGTGGCCACGGCGTTCAACGCCCGCGCCATTCTCTTCCGGGACGTGGCCGCGAGCTTCGCAGGCACCCGGCCCGCCTCAGCAATTCTTTGGGTGGATCGGGTGGAACCGGAACTGGTTGCCCAAACCGCAGCTCGCCCGGGTGTGGGCGCGGCCGAGGCGCGCCGGCTCGTGCGGGCGCGGGTGGAAGTTACCCCCGGCGAGTGGCTGCCGTTGCGCCTGTTCACCGTGGCGGATTTCGACGACCTCCGGGTGTCCACGTTCCACCGGCACTCCGGGGTGTGGCCACCGCCGGTGGGTGAAATGCTCGTGGAACAGTCCTGCCTGTCCGTGCTGCGGACCCGGGAGGGTGGCTCGCTGCGGGTGCGTTGCCCCGGCGGCCGGGTGGCCAACCTGCGCGTGGCGGGCGTGGTCCATGACCCGGCGCAGGCGCCCGGCTGGCAGGATCAGGTCGGCTACGCCTACGTGACGCCGGCAACCCTGGCCGCCCTGGGCGAGGGTGATTTCCTGGACGAATTGCAGTCGCGGCTCGCCCCCGGGGAGGAGGACGGACGCGCGCGGGCCGCCGGGGTCGCCGCGGATCTGGCCGGTTGGCTCGCCACAAAGGGCCGCACGGTTCACCGGGTCGAGGTGCCCCTGGGCCGGCACCCGCACGCCGACCATATGCGGACGATGGTGACCCTGCTCCAGGTTTTTGGCACCCTCGCCCTCATCCTGGGTGGCGTGCTAACGGCCGGTGTCCTGGCGGCTCTCCTGGCGCGACAGGTGCGGCAGATCGGGGTGATGAAGGCGCTTGGGGCCACCTCCGGGCAGGTGGCCGGCATCTACGGCGCTTATGTGCTCGTGCTCGCGGGAGCGGGCGTGTCAGCGGGTTTGTCGCTCGGGGCGGTGCTGGGTCGGCTGCTGGCACGATCCATCGCGCCGATGCTGAACCTGGAAGTGGGGAGCTGGTCCGTCCCGACCGGAACCCTGGCGTTGGAAGCAGCGCTGGGTCTCGGCATCCCCCTGCTGGCCGCGGCGGTGCCAATCTTGCGGGCCGCGCGCGGGATGACCGCCCGGGAGGCCCTCCAGCACGTCGGGGGCGCCGGGCCTGTGGCGGCGGGGAGGAGGGGCCGCGGGTTGCGCCTGCTGGCGCTGGTCCCGTTCGTGGACCGGCGGGTCCTCCTGGCCTTTGGCAACACGTTCCGGCGTCCTGTGCGCCTGTTCCTGACCCTGGGCGCCCTGGCGCTCGGGGGCGCCCTGCTGCTGACGGCCGCCAACGTCCATTCCGGCCTGGAGCGTGCCCTGGACGACGCCCTGGCCGCCCGCGGCGACGACGTGGACGTTCGCCTGCTGCGCCCGGCGCCCGCGCGGGCGCTGGTCGAGCGTGCCCTGACGATCCCGGGGGTGAGGGCGGTGGAACCCTGGGGCGCAACGCTGGTATCTGTCGTCCTGTCCCTGGCGGGTGATGAGGTAACGGCAGACGCCGCGGCCGTGGGCACGGACCGCTACAGCCTGCTCTGTCCGCCGTCGGGTGGCTCCCGGCTCCTGCACCTGCCGCTTGCGGGAGGTCGCTGGCCGGAGCCGGGGGAGGCCGATGCCGTCGTGGTCAACTCCCAACTGCTCGCCCGCGAGCGGACCCTCCCGGTCGGGGCCGCCGTTGCCTTGCGGGTCGGCGCGCGTAGCTACCCGGTGCGGGTGGTCGGCGTGGCGGCAGAGGTGGGCGAACCGGCCATTTATACCAACGCTGCCACCTTCCGGGCCGCGGTAAACGGCAACGCGGGCACGGAGGACCTGGCCGGCGGCCTGCGCCTGGTCACGGCACCGGGCACGCAGGCGCGGGTTGCCGCCGCGCTGGAGGAATCGCTGGTGGGTGCTGGCTCGTTCCCCGGGTTCCTGATGACGCGCGAGAACTTGCGCCGCGCCCTGAGCGACCACTTCGTCATCATCCTGCTGCTCCTGGGCGGGGTGGCGCTGGCCTCGGTGGCCGTGGGCGGGCTGGGGCTGGCCACCAGCATGGGCCTCAACGTGCTGGAGCGCGGACGCGAGATCGGCGTGCTGCGCGCCCTCGGGGCCACCCGGCGCGACGTGCTGGGCATCGTGGCCCTGGAGGGCGCCGCGCTGGCCGCTCTGTCCGTCGTCGGGGCCGTCAAGCTCTCCGTCCCGTTGTCGCTCGCCGTGGGCTGGCTGGTGGGCCGCGTGGGTCTGCACGCGCCGGTGCCGCTGGTGATTTCCCCTGGAGCCATCTTCGGTTGGGTCGTCCTGACGGCGCTGGTCACGGCCGCCGCGTGCCTCGTCCCCGCCCGCCGCGCCCTGCGCCTGTCGGTGCGTGAGACCCTGGCCCACGAGTGACACCGCCCGCCCTGTTCCCATTTATGCCCGACCATCGCCATCACCCGACCCTGCTTGAACTTCACGCCGGCGTGCGCGACGCCGACGCCGGCTCTGTCTCCCGCCAGCTCTGCGGCGAGTTTGCCCAACGCTGGCTGGCCCGCCACCCCGGCGCGCGCCACGTCGTCCGTGACGTGGGCCTGCACCCGCCGGCGCACCCGACCGCGCTGTTCACCCGGGCCAACTACACGCCCGCGGAGGCGAGAACGCCAGAGATGGATGCCTCCCTGGCCGAGTCCGAAACCCTGATCGCGGAGCTGCTCGCGGCCGATCACCTGCTGCTCGCCCTGCCGATGTATAACTTTTCGGTGCCCTCCACCTTCAAGGCATGGCTGGACAACGTGGTGCGGGTGCAGCGCACCTTCGCCTTCGACCCGGCGACGTTCACCTTCCGCGGGCTGGCCACCGGCAAGCGCGCCCTGGTCGTCGTCCCCAGCGCGGCCGACTACACGCCCGACGGCGGACCGATGGCGGCGATGGACTTCCTGACGCCCTACGTGCGCGCCATCCTCGGCTTCATCGGTATCGCGGAGGTCGAGTTCGTGCCCGTGCCCAACCAGTTCGCCCCGCCCGAGGCGCGCGCGGCCGGCAACGCGGCGGTGCGGGTGCGCCTGGAGGCGATTGCCGCCGGCTGGTAAGCGCGCCCGGGCCGCGCGAAGGTGGGTCCCACCGCATGGGACGCCCGAAGACCATCTCCGACGACGCGTTGCTCGTGGTGGCCCGCCGCCTGTTCGCCGACCGGGGCCACACCGTCAGCACGCGCGAGGTGGCTGAGGCCGCCGGCATCTCCCAGGCCGTGCTCTTCCAGCGGTTCCCGACCAAGGAGGCGCTTTTCCTCGCCGCGATGGCGCCGGCGCCCCCGGACCTCGCCGTCCTGCTCGGCACGGGGTTGCCCGCCACGGACGCGGACGTGGAAACGCACCTCGCCGGCATCGCGGGCCGGTTCCTGGACTACCTGGGCGGGAGCGCCCCGGCGATGCTGCACCTCGCCCTGCACCCCGTCCTGGGCGTGGACGCGCTCGCCCACGCCCACGCCCACGTCGGGGCCGCGGCG
>CAXTFX010000202.1:0-7793 GCA_964243185.1 uncultured Chthoniobacterales bacterium | reverse complement strand
TGCTCGACGAGCCGACCCGCGGCGTGGACGTGGGCGCCAAGGCCGAAATCTACGGGCTGATCCGCGACCTTTCCCGGCGCGGGGTCGCCATCGTGCTCGTCTCCTCCGAGCTGCCCGAGCTGATCTCCCTGAGCGACCGCATCCTGGTCCTGCGCGAGGGCCACCCGGCGGCCCTGCTGGCGCGGGCGGCGTTCAGCGAGGAAACCATCCTGGAATACGCCTCGCCCGGCGGTCCGACGCAGCCGGGGATGGCCACGAACGGACGTGAACCTTTGCCCGCCGCATGAACCCCCCGAACCACCGCCGTCCCCTCCCGGCCGCCGGGCGGTTCCTGCTGCGCACCAAGCTCTACTGGGGTCTGGCGGTGCTGCTGGCGGCGGGCGTCTGGTTGTCGCCGGTGAACTCCCGGGGCGTGAACATCTTCCTCAGCCCGGGGAATCTGTCGGACGTGCTGCGGCAGGTGTCCAACAACGGCATCGTCGCCGTGGGCATGACCCTGGTGATCCTCACCGGCGGGATTGACCTCAGCGTCGGCTCGATCATGGCGCTGGGCTCGGTGGTCTGCGCGATGCTGCTCACCCTGCCCGGCTGGACGAGCGCCTCGCGCTTCGCCATCCCCGTGCTCGGGCTGACCTGCTTCGCGGTGACGGCGTTCCTCGTGCCGTTGCTCTCCCTGGGCAACCGGCGCGCGGCGGACCCCTCGGCCACGCCGACCCGCCGCGCCCGGCTGGCCGGGGTCCTCGCCGGGTTGGTCCTCGCCGGGCTGGCCGTCGTTTGGACAACCTCCCAGCTCACGTCGAAATTCGGCGTGCTCGGCGTGCTGGTCACGGCGCCGGCGGTCGGGCTGGCGGTGGGCGCGCTCAACGGCGTCATCATCGCCAAGGGCCGCCTCCAGCCGTTCATCGTGACGCTGGCCATGATGGTCGGCATCCAGGGCGTCGCGCGGCTCCTGGCCGGGCAGGACGCCTCCGTTTACCCGGTCTATACCGGCACGAACGCCACGGAAAGCTTCGACGTGCTGCGCGCCCTGCTCGGCCGCGTCCTGCCCGTGCCGGGATTGTTCTTCGTGGCGGCGGTCGTGGTCTTCACGTTCCTGACCCGGGCCACCACCTTCGGCCGTTACGTCTATGCCATCGGCGGGAACGAGCAGGCCGCCCGCCTGTCCGGCATCCGCGTGGACCGGGTGAAGATCGCCGTCTATGCCCTGTCCGGCCTGCTCGCCAGCCTGGCAGGCGTCCTCTACACGGCCCAATACCGCCAGGGCAAGCCGGACGCGGGCGTCGGCATGGAGCTGGACGCCATCGCCGCGGTGGTCATCGGGGGGACGAACCTCGTCGGCGGCCGCGGCTCCATCGCCGGGACGCTGGTGGGCGTGCTGATCTTCGGGTTCCTGGGAAACATCCTCCAACTCAGGAACATTGACAGCAACACCCAGCTCGTCCTCAAGGGCGCCATCATTCTCGGCGCCGTCCTGCTCCAAGAAGGCCGCACAGGCACGCTGCCGTCGCGGCTCCGGGGCTTCTTCCGGCGCCCCGCCGCCGCCGGTCCCGCCCGGAACCCGGCCCCCGCTCCCCTCTCCGTCACCCCCAACCCCAACCAAACCGCACTCCCCTAGACCCATGAACCGCAGAACCTTCCTCACCCTGAGCGCCGGCGCGCTCGCCGCCTCCAGCCTCGTCCGCCCGACGCGCGCCCGCGCGCAGGGCGGCAAGCGATACCGCTTCGGCTTCTCCCAGGTCACGGTCATCGAGCCGTGGCGCGTCCAGTTCAACAAGGACATGAAGAAGGAAGCCGACAAGCACCCGGAGGTGGAGCTCATCATCACCGACGGCCAGGACAAGACCGAGAAGCAGGTCGCCGACGTGGAGAACCTCATCTCCCAGGGCGTGGACGTGCTGCTCATCTCCCCCAAGGAATCCGCCGGCCTGACGGGCGTCACCCTCAAGGCCATTGACGCCGGCATCCCCGTCATCATCCTCGACCGCAACGTCAACACGGATCGTTACGCCCAGTTCATCGGCGGCGACAACGTCGTCATCGGCCGGGCGGCGGGCGAATACGCCGTCAAGATTCTCGGCGGCCCCGGCCAGGCGCGGGGCAATGTCATCGAGCTCTGGGGTGGCTTCGGCACGCAGGCTTCCCACGACCGCAGCGACGGCTTCCATGCGTTCACCGACAAGGAGCCCGGCATCAAGAGCTTGCTCAAGCCCATTGACACCGATTGGAAGCAAGCGCGCGGCTACGAGGTGATGTCCACCGCGCTCAAGGCCAACGAGAAGATTGACCTCGTCTATGGCCACAACGACCCGCTGGCCTACGGCGCCTACCTCGCCGCCAAGGACGCGGGCCGGGAGAAGGAGATCAAGTTCATGGGCATTGACGGCATCCCGAACGAGGGCGTCACCTGGGTGGCCAAGGGCCAGCTCGCCGCCACCTTCCTCTACGCCACGCCCGGGGCGGAGGGCGTGCGCCAGGGGCTCAAAATCGTCAAGGGCGAGACGGTGGACAAGAAGATCATCCTGCCCACGCTGACCATTGACCAAGCCAACTCGGCCCAAATCCTCAAAGACAACGGTTTGGCTTAACCCCGGCCCGTCCCGTGGTCGGAGGCCGTTCGGCGGGTTGACCCTGTCCGAACGGCTGGCCCGGGAGGCGCCGGCAGCGGCGGATCAGGGTGCGGCGGTCATAGACCGCCGCTACAGTGACGCTCACTCATTTGGAAACCGCCGCAGTCCTCGCGTGCGGGGTTAACCCAGAGGTTACATTGCGTTATGAAGAACCTTGTCGCGCGGATGAAGTGGCTGCGGGAAACCCGCTGGGGTTGGAACGCGGAAGCCCTGTGGGTCCAGACCGAGGCGGACACGGACTACTGGCAGCGCACCCACTACGGGTTCCGGCGCGACAACGCCCACGCGCTGGTGGGCCCCGTCACCGGCGATTTCCGGCTGCGGGCGCGGTTCGCCTTCGCGCCCAACGCGCAGTATGACCAGTGCGGCCTGCTCGTGCGCGCGGACGCGGAATGCTGGTTCAAGTGCTCCGTGGAGTATGAAACCGAGACCCTGAGCCGGCTGGGTTCCGTGGTGACGAACGCGGGCTACTCCGATTGGGCCACCCAGGACGTCTCCTCCGCCACCCGGACGATCTGGTATGAGGCGCTCGTGCAGGGCCTCGACCTCACCGCGCGGTATTCCCTCGACGGCGAGGTTTACCGGCAGATGCGGGTGGCGCACCTCGCGGCGGCGGGTCCGTTGGTGGCCGGCATCTACGGCTGTAGCCCGACGGGCGGCGGGTTCCGCTTCGAGGTCGCGGAGTTGAGCATCGAACCACTTGCTGACGGCACGCGAGACCCTCAAGTCTAGGTTAATGCGGGGGCGAACGCCCCGTGGACCTCGCGGGCGATCTGCCAGTTCTCGCGCGCTTTGACCAGGAGCGCGCGCACGGCGCTGCCGGGGGTGGCGAGGTCCGTGTCGAGCGGGTTGGCGGCGTTCTTCTCCGCGTCGAGGTCCAGACCGAGGAAACGGAAGCCGGCGCAAACGGCCGCGCGCACGGACGGCTCGCTCTCGGCGATGCCGTCGGTAAAGACCACGGCGTCGGGCGCGTGACCGTCCAGCGCGGCGAGCATGGCGCCGAAGCCGGCGCGCAGGCGGTGGTTGAAGACCTCCATCGCCAGCCGCGCGCGGGCGTCGCCCCGGTTCATCGCGGGGACGATCACGCGCGTGTCCCCGGCCAGGCCGCTCAGGCCCTTCAGGCCGCTCTCCTTGTTCAACGTCCGTTCGAGCTCGTCCGCCGTCGCGCCTTCGCGCAAGAGGTAGAGCAGGATGCCGGGGTCCACGGCGCCGGAGCGCGAGCTCATCGCGATGCCGTCCAGCGGGGTGAAGCCCATCGTCGTGTCCACGCTCCGGCCCCCGACGGTGGCGCAGAGCGAGCAGCCGCCGCCGAGGTGGGCCAGGAGCAGGCGGAGGTCCGGGTCCGCCGGGTCGCGCCCCAGCAGGCGGGCGGCGCGGGCGCTGGCCCAGCGGAAGGAGGTGCCGTGAAACCCGTAGCGGCGGATCTTCTTCGTCAACCATTCGTGCGGCCCGGCGTAAGTCGCGGCGGCGTCGGGCAGCGTGCGGTGAAAGGCGGTGTCGAACACGGCGAACTGCGGGACGTTTCCCCCCAGCGTTTCCCGCGCGGTGCGGATGCCCTCCAGGTTGGTGCGGTTGTGCAGCGGGGAGAAGGCCGCCAGCCGCTCGATGGCGGCCTCGACCTCCGGGGAAACGGCCGTGGCGCGGTCGAACTCCTCCCCCCCGTGGACGACGCGGTGGCCGACGGCGCCGATCTCACCCGGCCCGCCGAGCACGCGGCCGTCCCCCGCCCAGAGCGTGCGGAGCAGGACGGCGACGCGCGCGGGCGTGGGCCGGTCGCCAGGGACGGTTTCGCGGTGCTCGGGCCGGCCGCGGGGCCGCACCGTGATGAAGAGCTGCCCGGCGGGCTGGCCGGGGGCGGTGGCGTCAATCTCCGCCTCCCAGAGCGGCGCGGGCGGCTCGTCGGGCAACGGGCCGGCGTCGGGCAGGTCGAAGAGGGCGGACTTCTGGCTGCCGCTGCCGGCGTTGAGCACGAGGAGGTTCATGGGCAGGCCGGAGGGGCGATTCACCGTGACCAGCGCCAATCGCGGATTTCCGGCGGGTCCTCGCCGTGCTCGCGGATGTAGAGGTTGAAGTCCCGCAGCCGGTATTCGTATTCCTGGGCGCGGTCGGTGGCGCGCAGGGCGACGTGGGGGTTGCGCGGGGCGGCGAGGCGCAGGGCCTGGCAGGCGAGGTGATAACGGCTGGCCCCGTTGCGAACCAGCATGTCGAAGGAGGTCGTCGTCGTGCCCTCCTCCTGGTAGCCGTTGACGGTGAACCGGGTGCCGACGCCACGGCCGAACAGGAGCTGTTTCACGGCGGAGGGGTAGCCGTGAAAGTTGACCACGACGGGGCGGTCGGCCGTGAACAGGGCCTGGAAGAGCGCGTCGTCCAGGCCATGGGGGTGGACGGTTTCCCGTTCCAGGATGAGCAGGTCGGTGACGTTGACCACGCGCACGCGCAGCTCGGGCAGGTCGCGGCGCAGCAGGTCGGCGGCAGCGAGGACCTCCGCGGTGAGCAGGTCGCCGATGCCGACGAGGACCACGTCCGGGTCCAGGCCGCCGTCGGTGGAGGCCCACGGCCAGATGCCCGCGCCGGCCCGGCAGTGGGCGATGGCCTCGTCCAGCGTCAGCCAGACCGGCGCGGGCGCCTTGTTGGCGATGACGAGGTTGACGTAGTTCCGCGAGCGCAGGCAGTGGTCGAGGGTGGAGAGCAGGCAGTTGGCGTCCGGCGGCAGATAGACGCGCAGGAAGCCGGGCTTCTTGTTGAGGATGCTGTTGATGAAGCCCGGGGACTGGTGGGAGAACCCGTTGTGCTCCTGCCGCCAGAGGGTGCTCGTTTCCAGGTAGTTCAGGGAGGCGACGGGGGCGCGCCAGGGGAACTCGGCGGAGAGTTTCAGGAACTTGGCGAACTGGTCCATCATGGACACGATGATGTTCAGGAACGCCTCGTAGCTCGGGAACAGGCCGTGCCGACCCGTGAGCAGGTAGCCCTGGAGCCACGCCTGACAGGTGTGCTCGGAGAGGATTTCCAGGACGCGCCCGCCGCGGGGGCCGACGTGCTCGGAACGGCCGCCGCCCTCGACGGGCCACTGGTAGTCGCGCGCGGTCGGGGCGTCGAAGACGGCGCCGAGCTTGTTGGACATGAGCTCGTCCGGGCAGAAGATGCGGAAGTTGGTCGGGTTGCGGCGGATGACCTCCGCGAGGTAGGCGCCGACGGTCTCGACGGGGGAGCGCGGCACATCGCCGCGGGGGCGGAGGTCGGCGAGGTCCGCGGGGAAACGCCGCATCCGCTCCGTCTCGGTGAAGGCGACGGCGAGCGGGGGCAGCTCGGGCAGATCGAGCGGGCGGCGCCGGCGACCGCCGAAGCCGTGTGGGTTCATGCCCAGGCGCCGGTCGCCGGCGGGGCAGGCGGCGAGGAGGTCCGGGGCGGGGCGGCCGTCGGCGTCGAAGAGCTCCTCCGGGCGGTAGGAGCGCAGCCAGGTTTCGAGGAGGGCGAGGTGCTCCGGGTTCTCGCGCGGGTGCTCGATGGGGACCTGGTGGGCGCGGAAGGAACCTTCCACGGGGTGCCCGTCCACCTCCTTGGTGACACCCATGCCCTTGGGCGTGCGGAGGATGACCAGCGGCCACGCGGGCTTGGGGATGGGCTGGCCGGCCCGGGCGGCGGCCTGGAGGCGGCGGACCTCACCCAGCGCCCAGTCGAAGGCGTCGGCCATTTGCCCGTCGAGTTCGGCCAACGGTTCCCCGACGAAGCGCGGCTGCCAGCCGTAACCGACGTAGAGGGCGCGGAGCTCGTCCTCCGACAGGGAGCCGGAGATGGTGGGGTTGGAGATCTTGTAGCCGTTGACGTGGAGGATGGGCAGGACGGCGCCGCTCTCGGCGGGGTCGAGGAACTTCGGGCAGTGCCACGCCGCGGCGGTGGGGCCGCTCTCCGCCTCGCCGTCGCCGACGATGCAGGCGACGAGCAGGTCCGGGTTGTCGAAGGCGGCGCCGAAGGCCGTGGCCAGGGCGTAGCCGAGCTCGCCGCCCTCGTGGATGGTGCCGGGGACGCCGGGGTAGAGGTGGGAGGGAAACCCGCCGGGCCGGGAGAAGCGGCGGACGAACTCGTGCACGCCGCGGGCGTCGCGGGAAAGTTCCGGGTAAAACTCCGCGAGGGAGCCTTCGAGGTAAAGGTTCGCCAGGTTGGCCGGGGCGCCGTGGCCGGGACCGGTGACGAGGAGGGTGCCGGGGCTGCCGCGGAGGACGAGGCGGTTGAGGTGGGCATAGACGAGGTTGATGCCCGGACAGGTCCCCCAGTGGCCGAGCAGGCGGGGCTTGATGTGCTCCGGGCGCAACGGCTCGCGCAGGAGGACGTTGTCCTGGAGGTAGATTTGCGCGGCGGCGAGAAAGTTGGCCGCGCGGCGGTAGCGGGTGAGGGTGTCGGCGTCGGCGGGCGGGAGAGGAGCGGCGGCCATGACTGAATTTCGCGCTGGCCGGCGGGCCCCGGCTTCGTGTGACGGAAATTTCACCGGGTCGCCACGCCCCTTCCCCCACGGCCTCCCGGGGGACCGCCGTCCGTCCGTCCCGCCGGGGGCGCGGTTGGGAGGTTGACAAGGGGCCGGGCCGCCGTCTCGTTGTCGCGGCTCCCGTCGAGCCGGAACGTTAACCGCCTCCCCGGCATCCCCCTCCCTCCCCCATGAACCCCCTCGCCAACTTCGTCAGCCTCCATCCCTACTTCAAGATGCACCCCGGAAAGATCGGGGAGTTCCGGGCCCGGATGGACGAGATGGTCGAGCGGACCCGGCTCGAGGAGAAGAACCTGTTCTACGAGTTCACCCTGCAAGGGGACGACGAGGCGTTCTGCCGCGAGGGCTACGTGGACGCCGCGGGCCTGCTCACCCACCTCGGCAACGTGGACGCCCCGCTGAAGGCCGCCCTGAACGTGGCCGACCTGACCCGTCTGGAAGTCCACGGCCCGGCCGCGGAGCTCGACCAGTTGCGGGGTGCCCTGGCGGACCTCCACGCGACCTGGTTCACCATCGCGTGCGGGGTCGCCCATTGAGGGTTGCCGCGGTCGGGAGAGGCGGATGGCCCCGGCCCCGCCGCCCGCGGAAGAGGCATCCACGCGGGGGCCGGGCACCGAACCTGCCCGCAATGAATTCCCAGCAACTCGGCATGGTGGGCCTGGGGCGCATGGGCGCCAACATGGCCC
>CAXTFX010000201.1:0-7807 GCA_964243185.1 uncultured Chthoniobacterales bacterium | reverse complement strand
TACGGCCGTTGGTCGCAGTTGGAGAACGTCGGCTGGGTGTGGGTGCCCGGCTACGAGTGGGGCCCAGGCTGGGTGTCCTGGCGCACCTCCGACGACTACATCGGCTGGGCTCCCCTGCCCCCGAAGGCCACCACCCGCCAGGTGGCTGTCACGACCGTCGAGCGCACGGGCGGCAACCGCGTGATCGAGGAGGAGTCCCGGTCGGGGAACGGCCGGGTTTACGAGGGCCGCCTGATCCGGCCGGAGGATGTGGAGGAGGACTACGACGCCGGGTATAACGCCGGCGTGGACGTCCGATACGACATCGGCCCCGCGCAATACTCCTTCGTGCCGGTGCAGAACTTCGGGGCGCCCTACCTGGCCGAGGCCGTCGTGCCCCTGTCCCAGAACGTGGTCATCCTCGAGAACACCACCAACGTCACCAACATCAGCTACCGGCGCGGGCACCGGGACGACCGCGTGATCTACTGCGGCGGGCCGGACTACGCCTTCGTTTCCCGGCGGGCCGAGCGGCCCATCCCCCGGTTGCTCCTGGAACGGCGCACGGACGTGGGCCCCGACCACGGGGTGGCGCGGGCGGACCGGTTCAACGTCGTCCGCGACAACCGGTTGGAATTCTTTGCCCCGCTGGTCGCCCGGCGGGCGGTGGACCCCGCGCAGTTCCGGCCGGTGCGGGTCAAGGAAAACCTCGAGCGCCCGCAGATCATCCACGGCTGGCGCAACGCCCAGCAGCAGGACCCCCGGATGGCCGACCGCCTCCGCGAACGCTTCCAGCAGCAGGCCCGTCAGGCGCCGCCCGCCCGGCAGGTGGTGGAGAACTTCGTCACCCCCGCCGCCTTCCGCGCGCAGCCGCCGCCCACCATCCAGGAACAGCAGCGCCAGCACCAGCCGCCCCCCCCACGCACGCGGGAGGGCAACACTCCCCCGACCGTCGGCGCGGTCCCGGCGGCGGCGGTCCCCCCGCCGGGACCGGGCGCCCGCCCCGCCCAGGGTCCGCCCCCGAACCCGGCCGCCGCCGTTCAACCCGTGCCCGGCCCCGGCGGCCGCAACCTGAACGACGCCGAACGGCAGGCCCGGCGCGACGCCCGCCAGCGCGAGCTCGAACAGCGCCAGGGCAAACCCCAATCCGCCCCGCCCCCGGGATCCCCGCCGGCGCCGCCGAACGTCGTCAACCAGGGGAACCCGACCACGCCGCCACCGCCCGCGCCCGCGGCGGCGCCCGGCCAACCCCCTCGTCCCAACCGCACGGCGGAGGAGCGCGAAGCCTACCGCGCCGCCAAGCAGGCTGAACAAGCCCGCGAACGGGCGACCGCCCGCCCGCCGGGGGGCCAGGTCCCGCCCGAGACCCCCAACCCCGCGGGGAGGGCGCCCGCGCAGCCGTTCCAGGGTGCGCCGCCCAACAACGCCCCGGAACGCCCCCAGGAGGAGAACCGCGGCCCCCGCGTCCGGGAGCCGCAGGCCGCGCAACCGCAGCCAGACGCCGCCCGCGAGCAGCGCCGGGCCGCCCGCGCCCAGGAGGAGCAGTCCCAACGGGCCGCCCAGCAACTGCAACAAGCCCAGGCCCAACAGCAGAAGGAAGCCGCCCGCGAGCAGCGGCGCGCTGCCCAGCAACCGCAGCAGCAGGCCGCCGAGCGTCCGCCGGCCCAGCCGCGGCCGGGCGCCGACCGGGAGCAGCAACGCGAGCAACGCCGGGCCGAGCGCCAACCCCAAGCCGAGCCGGCGCCGCAGCAGGCCCGGGCGGAAGCGGCGGCGCGGGCGCAGCAAGCCCAGCAGCAGCAACAGGGGCAGGCCCAGCGACAGGCCGCCGAGGGGCGCCGCGCTCCCGAGGCGCGCCCGCAGCCTGCCCAGGCGACCCAGAATTCGGAAGAGGAACGCAAAAAGAAGCACGGGGAGAACTAGAACCTGCCCGAAAGTTCCCCGGAGCCGGAGGCCGCGTTTCTTCTGTTCATATACTCCACCCCGCCGTCCTTCGCGGATCTGACCGGCCAACCCCGGCGCCGGCCCGGCCGCCGACGCCGGGGCTTCCGTTTTGGGAGGGCGGAGCCGGCAGGGCCCGCGCTGCCCTGATGCGTTTCCCCCCTTCCCTCGTGCCCGTGGCCGTCGTCGCGACCGTCGCCACCGGATTCGCCGCGCTCTCTCCAGCCGTTCCGAGGGGATTTGGCCAAGGTCCCCCGGTCTCGCCAACGCCTCCCGCCGCCGCGACCGTCCCCACCCCCCCGGTTCCCCCGCTGCCGGAGGTCGTGGCCCGGGTGGACGGGGAACCCATCGGACGCGCGGAGCTCGAGCGGGTCGCCGCCGCCCTGCTCAACGTCAACGGCCGTTCCCCCGCGGACCTGTCCCCCGAGGAGCGCCGCAAGCTGATGCGGGCCGTCACCGAGGAGATCATCACCGACCGCCTCGTCGCCCGGCGGGCGGCGGACCTCCCCGTCAGCGACGCGGACGTTGACCGGCGCCTGACGGAGCTACGCGCCGGCTCGGCCCCGGCGGAGTTCGAGGCCGCGCTCCAACGCACCGGCCAGACCGTGTCGGACCTCCGCACAACGCTGCGGGCCGAGATTCGCCAGGGGCGCTGGATGGAGGACCAGATCGCCGCGGGCACGAAGGCCTCGGACGCGGAGATCGCGGAGTATTACCAGAAAAACCCGGCGAACTTCCAGGCGCCCGAAACCGTGCGCGCCAGCCACATCCTCGTCCGCGTCACCCAGGACGCCACGCCGGAGCTCACGCGGGAAAAGGAGGGGTTCGCCCGGTCGTTACGGGAGCGCATCGTGGACCAGAAGGAACCCTTCGCGGAACTCGCCCGGCAGTTCTCCGACGACGCCGGCTCGCGGGAGAAGGGGGGCGACCTGGGCTTCTTCGGCGCTGACCGCATGGTCCCGGAGTTCGCCGCCGCGGCCTTCCGGCTGGGGAAGGAGGAGGTCAGCGAGCCGGTGCGGACCACGTTCGGCTACCATCTCATCCGCCTGACGGACCGGCGGGCGCCGCACGTCGTTTCCCTAGAGGAAGCCCGGCCGAACATCAAGACGTTCCTCGAATCCGACCGTCGCCGGCAGGCCGCCAGCCAGCTCATCGCCCGGCTGCACGAGCAGGCGAAGATTGAGATTTACGTGCCTTAGGGCGCCAGGTTTTGTCTGAAGGCCCAGGAGGGACCCGTTCCGTGAGCCAGGGTCCGCGTCTATGGGCATAGACGCGGACCCTGGCTCACGGAACGGGTCCCTCCCGGCGCGAAAACGAGCCATCAGACAGAACCTGGGCGGATTGTAAGACGCGGGATGCGAGAGCGGAGGTGGTGGGCGACGGGTGGCGGGTGGCCGCCGCCGCAACCCGTCCTGCCCACCCACCTTGATCCCGCTCTACGATAACCTTCGCCGGCAACGTTTTCCCTGGGTGACGCTGTTGCTCCTGGCGCTGAACGTCACCGTGTTCATCGGCTGGCAGCGCCGGGTCGGCGTGGGGCTCACCGCGCGGGAGGGCGGGCTGCGGCCGGGGGAGTTGCTGGCCGGGGCGGCGGGGGAGGGCGCGGCGCACCTACTCACGTATATGTTCCTGCACGGCAGTTGGCTGCACCTGCTCGGGAACGCCTGGTTCCTGTGGGTGTTCGGCCGCGGGGTGGAGGACCGGCTGGGGCCGGCGCGGTTCCTGGTGTTTTACCTGCTCTGCGGGGTGGCCGGCGCCCTCGTTCACGCCGGGACGACCCTGCACGCCGCCGGGCCGGAGAGCGTGACAGCCTGGACGCCGCTGATCGGCGCCAGCGGGGCGATCAGCGGGCTGTTAGGCGCCTATTTCGTGCTCCACCCGCGGGCTAAGATCATCACGGCGGTGCCCATCGTGATCTTCGTCAAGCTGCTGGCCCTGCCGGCGTGGGCTTTCCTGCTGGTCTGGTTCGGGTTGCAGGTGGTCGCCCAGAGCGGTTTCGGCGCGGCGAACGTAGCCTACGGCGCGCACCTGGGCGGCTTCGCGGCCGGCGTCGGGACGGTGTGGTGGTTCCGGCGGCGCCGGCGGGGCCGGGCGGCCGCTCAGGCGCGGCCAGCGGTCTAAGGGTCGTCCATCAACTGTTGGGCCAACTGCGGGTCCTGCGCCTTCAAGAGCACCTGCTCCCGGCCCAGCAACCCGCGGCGGTAGAGGCCCACCATGCTGGCCTCCAGCGAGACCATCCCGAACTTGGACCCCGTCTGGATGTCCTGCGCGATGCGGAAGGTCTTGTTCTCGCGGATCAACGTGGCGATGGCCGGCGTGTTGATCATCAGCTCGAAGGCCGCGACACGCCCCTTGCCGTCGGCCCGCGGCAGGAGGACCTGGGAGAGGACGGCCCGCAGGTTGCCGGCGAGCTGCGCGCGGATCTGCTCCTTGGAGTCACCGGGAAAGGCGTCAATGATGCGGTCCACCGTGCGCGCGGCCCCGGTGGTGTGGAGGGTGGAGAACACGAGGTGCCCCGTCTCGGCGGCGGTGGCGGCGGCTTCCATCGTTTCCAAATCGCGCATCTCCCCGACCAGGATCACGTCCGGGTCCTGGCGCAGGGCGCGCTTGATGCCCTCCGCGAACGTCGGCACGTCCACGCCGACCTCACGCTGGTTGAAAAGTCCCTGCTTGTGCTCGTGGTAATACTCGATGGGGTCCTCCAGGGTGACGATGTGCAGCCGGCTGGCGGCGTTGATCACGTCCAGCAGGCTGGCCAGGGTGGTCGTTTTCCCCGAGCCGGTCGGCCCGGTCACGAGGATGAGCCCGCGCGGCAGGTGGATGAGCTGGTCCAGGGCCGGCGGCAACCCGATCTCGCGCGGAGTGAGCATCCGCCGCGGGATGAGCCGGCAAACCATGCTGAGGGACCCTTTTTGCAGGAACACGTTGATGCGGAACCGCGCATCCTCCCGGAACGCGAGGGCGAAGTCCGCCCCGCCCTCCTCGTAGGCCCGCTTGAAGTGAACGTCCTTGGCCACCGAGCGCACCGCTTCCTCCATCTCCGGGGCGGAGATGATGGGCATCTGCAACTTCACCAGGTCCCCCTGTAGCCGGAGCGTCGGCGGGGAGCCAACGGTGAGGTGCAGGTCGGACGCGCCCTCTTCGACGGCGAGGCGCAAGAGGTCTTCGACGGGAGACATAAAGGAGGAAAATTCGAAATCCGAAGCACGAAATTCGAAAGAGTTGGAAATAAACTCTGTGAACGAGGAAAACTGGAAACGGGCAGACCGTGGGCAAGTTTGTCGTTTCTGGATTCTGGGATTTTCCCGATTTTGTTCCGATTCCTTCGAATTTCGTGCCTCGGATCTCGAATTTCCCGGCGAACGCCGGGTCACGCTGCATCTCCCATCGTGGCCGTGAGCACTTCCTCCGCGGTCGTCGAGCCGGAGAGGACCTTGCGGACGCCGTCCTCGCGCAGGGTGCGCATCCCCAGCTCGCGGGCGCGCTGGCGGAGTTGCAGGGTGGAGAGCTTGTCGTTGATCATGAAACGCACCTCGTCGTTGACCTCGAACATCTCGAAAATCCCCATCCGCCCGCGGTAGCCCTTGTGCCGGCACTGCTCGCAGCCCTTCGCGTGCATGATGCTGGCGCCGGCAAGCTGGCCGTGGTCGAGCCGGAGGCCGGCCATTTCCGTGTCGGAGAGCTCCGCAGGTTGCTTGCAGTTGGGGCAGAGCTTACGCACGAGACGCTGGGCCATGATGGCGCGCGTGCTCGTGGCGACCAGGAAGGGCTTGATGCCCATGTCCACCAGGCGGGCCACGGCGCCGGGGGCGTCGTTGGTGTGCAAGGTCGAAAACACGAGGTGCCCGGTAAGCGAGGCGTTGATGGCGATGGAGGCCGTTTCCAGATCGCGGATCTCCCCGATCATGATGACGTTCGGCGCCTGCCGCAGCATGGAGCGCAGGGCGGCCGGGAAGGTCATGCCGATGTCGGCGGAGACCTGCACCTGGTTGATGCCGTTCATCTGGTATTCCACCGGGTCCTCGACGGTGATGATCTTGCGGTCGGGTCGGTTGATGTAATTCAGGCACGCATACAGGGTCGTCGTCTTACCCGATCCCGTGGGGCCGGTGACGAGCAGGATACCGTCCGGCAGGGTGATCAGGCGCTCGAAAACCTCCTGGTCGTCGGAGAGGAAGCCCAGTTCGGGCAGGCCCAGCGAAAGGCTCGATTTGTCCAGGACCCGCATGACCACGCTTTCGCCGTGGTTGGTCGGGATGGTGGAGACGCGCAGGTCAATCTGCTTCTTGCCCATGTGGACCTGGATGCGGCCGTCCTGGGGCAGACGTTTCTCGGCGATGGACATGGTGCCGCTCATGATCTTGAGCCGGGAAACGATGGCGCCCTGGAGCTTCTTGGGCGGGTTCTGCATCTCCTGCAACACCCCGTCAACGCGGAAGCGGATGCGGAAGCGCTTCTCCAACGGCTCCAGGTGAATATCACTGGCGCGGGTCTTGTAGGCTTCCAGCAGCAACAGGGACACCAGCTTGATGATGGGCGCGTCTCCCTGGTCGGAGTCTTCGGCCGCGGCGCCGCCGACGGTGATGCCCGAAAGGTCCACGTCCTCACCGAGCCGGCCCAGGATGCCCGCGCTGGCCTCGTCCGCGCTGCCGTAATACTTGATGAGCGCCTGGCGGATGCCGTCCGGCGTGGCGCAGACCAGCTCGATGTCCCGGCGGAGGACGTGGCGCAGGCTGTCGAGGGTGTCGAAGTTCAGCGGGTCGTCCACGGCGACGACGAGCATCTCGTCGTTGAGCGCCACGGGCACGGCGTGATAGCGGCGGGCCTGCTCCTTGAGGATGATCTCGACGACCTCCGGTTTGACCGTCATTTGGGCGAGGTCCACGAACTCCATGTTCGAGGCCGTGGCCAGGGTGCGGGAAACGTCTTCCTGCGTGAGCGTGCCGTCGTCAATGAGCCGGCGCACGGGGCCACCGTCACCCCCGTGGCCGTTGACGTTCCGGGCCTCGGCAACCTGTGAGGGGGTGAGGTGGCCGGCATCCTGGAGGATCTCCAGCAGGTATTCGTCGTTCGCGTGCACGGAAGTAAAAAGGGAGGAAAGAACCACCTCGCCGCGGGGCACCGCGACCGACCGGAGATTACGGACCCCTCCCCTGCCCTGTCAACGCAAGCCGCCGCCGCCGCTTGCCGCACGGGGTGCCGTTGCGGATATTAAAAGGCCATGTCCGACACCGTGAAAAACCTGCTCTCCTCCGCCCCGCCCGCCCGCCAGCCTGCCCCCGCACCCGAGGTGCCGCCGGGGATGGACGCCATTGACCTCGGCGCCGGCTGCTTCTGGTGCACCGAGGGGGTGTTCCAGCGCATTCCCGGCGTGGCGAAGGTCGTCAGCGGCTACATGGGCGGCCACGTCGAGAACCCGACCTACGAGCAGATCTGCGGGGCGCGCACCGGCCACGCCGAGATCACGCGCGTGGTGTTTGACCCCGCGCAGGTCACGCTGGACCGCATCCTCGACGTGTTCTTCACCATGCACGACCCGACGACGAAGGACCGGCAGGGCAACGATGTCGGCCCGCAGTATCGCAGCGCCGTGTTCACCCACGGCGAGGCCCAGCACGCCGCCGCCGAAGCCGCCAAGACGCGCGCCGCCGCGCACTGGCCCGCACACATCGTCACGGAGATCGCGCCGGCGGAGAAGTTCTACCCGGCCGAGAACTACCACCAGGATTACTACAACCTGAACAAGAACCGCAACCCCTACTGCACGTATGTGATCACGCCGAAGCTGCGAAAGCTGGGGTTGCCGGAGTGAGGCGGGTTGGGCACGGTGAAAAAGCTCGGCCTCCGGCCTCCGGGGAGCGCACGGAGCCAGCCCCCGCGTGCCCTGGCC
>CAXTFX010000200.1:0-7819 GCA_964243185.1 uncultured Chthoniobacterales bacterium | reverse complement strand
GATTTTGTCCGCAGATTACGCCGATTACCGCAGATTATTTTTTAGTGGGGAGAAGCGGAGAACCTCCGTTACCTAAACTCCGAACTCTCCCTCCTTCTGAAAATCTGCGGACATCTGCGTAATCTGCGGACAAAACCTGTTACCCGTTGCGCCGATTGAACCGGCTGATCTCCCGCTCCGTCTCCCGGCGCGTCACCCGCTCCTTGAGGTCGGCGCGCTTGTCCCCGAGGTGTTTGCCCTTGCCGAGGCCGAGTTCCACCTTCACCCGGCCGTCCTTCCAATACAGGCGCAGGGCGATGAGCGCATGGCCTTGGACGGCGGTCTGGCCGCGCAACTTGTCAATCTCCGCCCGGTGCAGCAACAACCGTCGGGTCCGCCGCGGCTCGTGTTGCTCGTGGCTGGCCTTTTCGTAAGGCTGGATGTCGGCGTTGAGCAGCACCGCGTTGCCGTCCGGCTCCACGCGGGCATAGGCGTCGTTCAGGTTCGCCTTGCCGGCACGGATGCTCTTCACCTCCGTGCCGCGAAGCTCCAACCCGGCCTCGATCCGCGCGATGATGTGATACTCGCGCAGCGCCTTACGATTGGTGGAGATGTCTTCCGGCACGGGCGAAAACGGCTGGCGAACAGGGGTAAGTTCCGCCGGGTGGCGACGGCTCGCAACCCGCCGTCCGCAACCCGCGGCCTCCCGAATCCTCTAACTCGAAGCCGCGTCGCCGTTCACCTCGACGATCCCGGCCTCCCGCATCGTTAGCTTGCCCTCGATGATCTCGCGCAGGGCGATGTCGCTGAACACGATCCGCGGGCCGGGGTCCACCAGGGGCGAGTGGCCGCGGGTGAGCTGGCGCACCCGTTTGGAGACCATGTTGATGAGTTTTTGCGTGTCAGGCACTACCTTGGAGGCTTCTTCGAGCAATTGAGCTTGCATAGACGGCGGAGGGGCACGGCCGGGCACCGGACCGGAGGGCGCGTTTCCCGCGGATACGGCCGCGTCAGAGGCGGCCGGCGTGGGGAACGGGATAATATTGTCGGCGGCGGGCAACGGCACGGGCGAACGGAAGGCAAGCCGCCGGGGCGAGCGGCGGCGGGAGGTGGAGTGTGGGGGAAATCCGCCGTTTGTCAACCGAAAACCCCGCCCGTCGGCCACTTCCCAAGCCTCAGCGCCGCAGGAGCGTGATGCGTTTGAGCCGGGCGCCTTCCGCCGGGCTTTGCGTGGCGATCTGCGGGTCATCCTTGAAGGCGGCGTGCACGATGCGCCGCTCGTAGGAATTCATCGGCTCCAGCATGACCGGTCTGCCGGTGGCGCGAACCTGCTCAGCCAACGCCCGGACCTTGTGCAGGAAACCGTCCTGGCGCATGGCCCGGAAGTGCTCCAAGTCTACCACCATGCGCGGGGCCTGGGCGTCGTGGGCCTGGAGCAGGCAATTCCCCAGGAGTTGCACGTCGTCCAGCGTGCGCCCGTCGCGGCCGATGAGGCGCTGGGCTTCTTCCGTATAGACCTGGAGCGTGAGGGTGCCATCGTCCCCGGTGGACTCCTGGATGTCGAAGGCGAAATCCAGGAAACCGAGCAGGGTGTCGAGCAGGTCGCGGGGCGGGATCAGGTTCATGCTCGGCGGGGAACTACGGAAAAGAGTTCGCGCGGAGCCCCGCGGCCGGTTGCCCACCGGCCCGGGTCGGTCAGGCGCGCGGCCGGCGGGCGCGGGTGGCGGTGTTGCCGTTGGTCCCGCCGCCGTTCCGACCGCTGTTGGCCGGGGGAGCGCCGCCGTTGGCGCCGCGCCCGTTGGCGGCGTTGGCCGCCTGCACCTGTTCCAGGAAGCGGGAGAACCGGCCTCCCCCGGGCGGTCCGCCGCGGCCGGCGCGCTTGGTGGGATCCACCCGCTGCAACACGGGCAAGGGCCGGTGGCGCGTGGCGTAGAGCTGGATGATGGAGAGGATGTTCTGCGCCGTGTAGTAGAGCGAGAGCGCCGCGGCAAAGTTGTAGAAAAAGAACACGAAGACGAACGGGATGAACATCATCGTCTTCTGCTGCTGCGCCGCCTGCGGGTCGGCCGGCTTGGGCGTCAGGGACAGTTGCCAGAACATCGTGCCGGCGTAGAGCAGGGGCAGGATGTTCACCGGGTAGCCGAGGAAGCGGGCGATGGTGTCGGGCTGGGTCAGGTCGTGCGCCCAGAGGAAGCCGGCGTTTCGCAACTCCGCGGCGTTGGTCAACATGCGGAAGAAGCCGAAGAAGATCGGCATCTGGATGAGCGCGGGCAGACAGCCGCCGAAGGGGTTGACGCCATACTCCTTGTAGAGCTTGAGCGTCTCGGTCTGCGCCTTGGCCGGGTCGTCCGGGTAGCGCGCGCGGGCCTCCGCCATCTTCGGACCCAGGGCGGCCATGCGCCGGCCGCTCTCCATCGCCTTCCACTGCGGGTAAAAGGTCACGGCCTTGATGAGCAGGGTCATTAGCAGGATGGCCGCGGCGTAGGAGCCGACGTGGCGGTAGAGCCAGTTCATCGTGCCCAGCAGGAAGACGCACACGGGCTTGAACCAGCCGTATTTCAGAATGTCCTCCTGGTCGTGCCCCAGCCCGGCGAGCCGGGAGTGGAGGGTCGGGCCGGCGTAGATGGAGAACCGCTCGGTGCGGGAGCCGCCGTTCGGGGACAGGTCAAAGCCGGGCAGACCCGCCGCCGCGTCCAGGCCGGAAACGACGGGGGTGCTCGCAACCACGCCGGGCACCGCGGGGGTCTCCGGCGGCAGCTCGAAACGGCGCACCCAGAGCGAGCGGGCCAGGGCTTCCTGGTTGTCGGGCGTCAGCGGGGTGATGACCGTGGTGTAGAACTGGTTTTTCACCGCGACCCAGCCGAGCCGCTCCACGGCTTCCCCGATGACCGCGCGGGCGGGATTGCCCGGGAAGATGAAAAACGTCGTGGAGGCGTCGAAGGCCCGCGCGGTGTGCTCACCGAGCTTCCCGTCATGGAACCAGAGGAACTCGGTGAAGTCCGGCGCGTCCCTCCGGTGGATCGGCGCGGTGGAGCCGGCGTGCAGGAGGTAATCGCCCGCCCGGGCAGGGTTCGCGCCGGGGTTGGAAACGGTCAGGTCCAGGAGCAGGGTCGGGAAGTCCCGCGCCTTTTTTCCCTCCAGGCCCTGGACCGAAAAACGTTTGCGAACCTGCAGGCCCTCGGGCGTCGTGCGCTCGAACACCACCGCGGCGTCCCCGTCCCGACGCATCTGGTAGGGCTCCCGCGCGCGCTCCCCTGGCCGGTCGGGGTCGGAGAGCGCCCCGATGGGGATATGTCCATTGGCGTTCAGGCGGATGGGTTCCCCCCCCTTGGTGATGCGGTGCTGCTCGCCGAGCAGGGTCACGTCCGCGATGCCGCCGCCGAGGTTGGTGAAGCGCACGGCCATGCCCGGCAGGTCCAAGGTCTCGAAGCGCTCCTCGACGGTGGTCGTCGGCGACACCTCGGGCCCCTTCGCATCCCCGACCGCCTCCCGGCGCACGGGCTCGAGGACGGGCGGCGGCGTGCCCGCGGCGGACACGACGGGCGCGGGCGGGCGCGCGGCAACGTAAAAGTTCCACAGCACCAACCCGACCACGCTGAGGCTGACGGCAATCCAGGCTTTCTTATCCATGAAACAAAAAGGTCGGCACCCTAGCCGCGGAACGCCGCCTTGCCAAACGGCAGGGCGGAGGAAGGAAAGACTGAAAGAGGGGAGAAGGGAGAGGAGAAAAGACAGAGCATGACCGCCCCACCCCGGCTCCTCTGAATCTCCCCTCTTCCCCCTTTCAATCTTTTGATTTAGGCGGCACCGGGTCCGGCCCGAGGCTGCCCCAAGGCGCGCACCGGGCCAGGCGCTTCACGCCCAGCCACAACCCTCGCCCGGTGCCGTGGACGACCAGCGCCTGCCGGCAATATTCCGAGCACGTGGGCGTGTAGCGGCAGCCCCCGCCGAGCACGTCGAAGGCGCGCAGCAGCGGCGAGAGCACGAGCTGGTAAACGCGGATCAGCCCGCGCAGGAACTGGTTGAACAGGAATGACGGGGACTTCACGGGCAGGCCGGCGCCGGGGACGGCAGCGGGGGCTGGAAAATACCCGCCCGGCGTCCGAGCCGCAACCATTCGCCCTCCAGCGCGGCCATCTCGGTCCCGACGGCCGCCCGCCGGGCGACGAGCACCAGCCACCGTCCCGCGCGCAACTCCGGCCGGTGCCGGCGCACGATGTCGCGCAACTGCCGCCGCGCCCGGTTACGCTCGACGGCGTTGCCGACGCGCTTGGAGGTCACGAAGCCGACGCGGGTGGTTTCTTCCCCCTCGCGGGGCAAAACACCCAGGATGAAAAAGCGCCCCGGCCAGGCGCGGCCCTGTTCCCGGACCCGGCGGAACTCACCCGTGCGCGCCAGCCGGGCGGCTTTGGGGAAGCGCAGGCGCACGGACGGCAAGACGCGGCGCCCACCCCACGGGCGGCGCCGCGACGAATGGCGGCGGCGGACGGGTTACGCCTGGGTATGCCGGGCGTATTGAATCTCCACACCCTTGGGCAACAGCCGCTTGCAGCCCAACCGCCGACGGCGTTTGAGGATGGCGCGGCCGCCCTTGGTCGCCATGCGGGCGCGGAAGCCGAATTGACGTTTGCGGCAACGTTTGGAGGGGCGGTAGGTGGGTGCCATGACGGGAAAAGGTTGGGTTGAACGGGAGGCGAACCGTAGCGGGCGCGGCCGGGTTGTCAACGGGTTCGCGCCACGCGCATTTTCCCTTGCCCGCCGGGGCGGCTACGCTAATTTCTTCCTCCCATCGGAACACTAGGAATTCCGCCACCAGCCGCCCGGGCCATGATCGATATCAACCCGAATTTCGCCGCCGTCCGCCAGGGCCTGATCCCCCTGACCAGCCAGGAAAAGCTCAAGCTCGAAAAGGACGCGCTGGAGGTCATCCACGAGCTGGGGAACTTCGCCCGGGACGGCTTCGCTTCCATCCCGGAGGACGACTTCGAGCGGTTGAAGTGGTTCGGCATCTACCGGCAGAAGCCGAAGGAATCCGGCTACTTCATGCTGCGGTTGAAGGTGCCCGGCGGCGCCCTCAACGGGACCCAGACCGTGAAGATTTCCGAGTTGACCGAGCGTTACGCCCGCGGTTTCTGCGACGTCACGACGCGGCAGACCATCCAAATGCACTGGCTCCAGGTGCAGGACTTGCCCACGATCCTGGCGGAGTTGGAGAGCGTCGGCGTCACGACCTCCGGGGCGTGCGGCGACGACACGCGCAACGTCGGCGGCTGCCCGTTGGCGGGTGTGTTGCACGACGAGATCATTGACGCCACGCCGCAGCTCATGGAAGTCTCCCGCGGGCTGACGGACAACCGGGAGTTCTCCAATTTACCCCGCAAATACAAGATCACCGTTTCCGGCTGCTGCGAGCAGTGCGCCCAGCCGGACATCAACTGCGTGGGCGTCTTCGGCCTGCGCCGGGGCGACGGCACGGCCGGCTACGGCATCAAGGTTGGCGGCGGCCTGTCCGCGGCGCCGCACCTGGCGCAGACGCTGCCCGTTTTCCTGCGCCCGGAGCAGGTCTGGCCGGTCGTGCGCGTCCTCACGGTCATCTTCCGCGACCAGGGCTACCGGCTCAAGCGCAACCGCGCCCGGTTCAAATTCCTCGTCGCCGACTGGGGCGCGGAACGGGTGCTGGAGGAGGTGGAGAACATCCTCGGGTTCCAACTGGAGCGGCACACGAACATCACGCCGCCGGCGGACCCGGAGACGGACCACCTCGGGGTCATCGCGCAGAAGCAGCCGGGGCTGCACGCCGTCGGCGTGTCGTTCGCCGGTGGGCGCGTCCGGCACGGCACCCTGGCGACCTGCGGCGAGCTGGCGCGGCGATACGCCACGCCGGGGCTGGACACGGTGCGGTTGACCAACAAGCAGAACTTGATCCTGCTCAACATCCCGGCGGCAAACCTGCCGTTGCTCCTGCGCGACCTGGACGCGGCGGGACTCGTTTACAACCCGTCGAACTTCCGGCGTGGCTGCGTGGCCTGCACGGGCATCGAGTTCTGCAACCTGGCCATCGCGGAAACCAAGAACCGGATGATTCGGCTGGTCGAGCAGTTGGAAGCTAACTCGGGCTGGTATCAGGACAAGATCCGGGTTCACTTCTCGGGCTGCCCGAGTTCCTGCGGCCAGCACCAGGTGGCCGACCTCGGCTTCCGCGGCGCGCGCACCAAGCTGCCCAGCGGCGAGCAGGTGGACGCCTTTGACCTGTTCATCGGCGGCCGGCTCGGCGAAGGGGCGCGGTTCAACGAGTTGCTGAAGGGCAAAATCCTCGCCTCGGACGTGCATCTCGTCATTGATAAGCTCCTGCGGTTCTACGACTCGAACCGGAAGGGCGCGGACGAGACGTTCGCCAAGTTCTTCGACCGCACCCCCAAGGCGGAATTCCTGACGGCGTTGAACTAGCGCGTGGGCGGGCCGGTTTTGTCCGCAGATTACGCAGATGACCGCAGATTATTAGAAAGGGTTCGGAGGTTCGGAAGACGGCCCCGGTCCACCTTTCTCCATCCAACCAATCATCTGCGGCAATCTGCGTAATCTGCGGACAAATCTGGACCCCTTGCCCCCCGCCCGTTTTATGCGAAGGAACGCGCCGGGGGGAGCACACGACTTCATGGACGAGGAAACTTGCATCGAGCCGGCCACGACGGAGGACCTGCCGCAACTGGCGGAGCTCCTGGCCGACCTGTTTTCCCACGAGAGCGATTTCCGGCCGGACCAGGTCAAGCAACTCCGCGGCCTGCGGCTCATCCTGGAGCAGCCTAACCGCGGGCGCATCTTCGTCCTGCGCGGGCCGGTCGGGAACTGCATCCTCGGCATGGTCAACCTGCTCATCACGATCTCGACGGCCGAAGGCGGCTTCGTGCTGATCCTGGAGGACCTCATCGTCCGCGAGGAGCACCGCCACCGGGGCTTCGGCGCCCGCTTGCTGGACTACGCCATCGGGTTCGCCCAGCAGAAAGATTTCCTGCGGATCACGCTGCTGACCGACCGGATGGACGAGCCGGCCAAGCACTTTTTCCAGACCCACGGCTTCCACGAGAGCGGCATGGTGCCGATGCGGCTGCGGATGGAACTGGACGGAGCGCCGGCGGCGGGGTGAAGCCGACCGGGTTGGCCGGCCGGTTTAGTTCATCCCGTTCTTATTTCCCTTCCCCAGCGCCGACTGGATCAGCGTCAGCAACCGCTCCTTGGTCGCCGGCTTCGTCGCCGTCGGGCGGAGGGTCAACGCGAAGGCGGCGTTCAGGCGTTGGCACTCCTCGATGATGCTATCCGCCCGGGGACCCAACTTGGCGCGCTCGCGCTCGAACTCGGCGAGCTCGTCCTCCTCCAGGGCGCCCAGAACATAGAAGCGCGCCTGGTTCTCGAAGTCCTCAGAATTCATCGCGCATTCCTTTCAGGGCCTCGCTGATCTTTTTTAGCCCCAGTTCCAGCCGCGTCTTGATGGTGCCGAGCGGGATGCCCGTGCGCGCGGCGATCTCGCGCTGGCTGAGCCCGTGGTAGAAGGCCAGGTCAATGGCCTGCCGCTGGGCGGGGGGAAGATTTTTCATGACACCGAGCAGGAGCCGGCGGGTGTCGGACAGCTCGATGTCGTCCTCGGTGGAGTTGTTGACCCAGGCATCGGGCTGTTGCTCGGTCTCCAGTTGCAATCGTTCCTCGGCGCGGGCGTAGGCCTGCTTCTTACGCAGCCGGTCAATGGAGCGGCGGCGGGTCAGGGTCACGATCCAGCCCAGGGGCTTGCCTTTCTGCACGGAGTAGTGCGCGGCCTGGTTCCAGATCTCCATGTAGATTTCCTGGA
>CAXTFX010000199.1:0-7825 GCA_964243185.1 uncultured Chthoniobacterales bacterium | reverse complement strand
ATTGCAGGGCGGCGAGGCGCTGGCCGAGGTCGTCGTGCAGGTCGTTGCCGATGCGGCGCTGCTCGCGTTCGGAGATGGCGAGGATCTCGCGCTCCAGCCGCTTGCGGTCCGTGATGTCCAGACCGGTGCCGACCACGTATTGAACCTCCCCGGCGCGGTCGCGCAGGACGGAGGCTGACCAGGTGATCAGGCGGCGCTCTCCGCTCCGGGTCACCCAGTGGTTCTCGTGGGTGAGGACGACCTTCGCCGGGTCGTTGCCCAGGCTGTCCACAGCCCGTTTGACCTCCTCCCGCTCCTCAGGGACGATGAACTCGTCCACGGGTCGGCCAAGCGCCTCCCCCGCGGAGTAGCCGCTGAGTTTTTCGCAGGCGGGGCTGAAACGGACCAGGCGTCCCGCGGCGTCCGTCACCGTCACCAAGGTCGTGGAGGTGTTGAGCGCGACTGTGGTGAAGGCATCTTCCTGGCGCCACCGCTCCTCCGAGCGGAGGCGCCCGATGGTTGCCGCGAGCACGTTAGCGATGGACTGCAAAAATTGCAGGTCGCTCTCCGTGAAGGGATGGCCGGCCGTGGCGTCCACCCCCAGCACGCCGAAGGGCGGGTCCCCGGTCGGGATGATCACGGCCATGCTGTGGGTCACGCCGGACTCGCGCACGTAGGCGGGCAGGTCAAAGCGCGGGTCGGTGTGGACGTCGTTCAGGATCACCGGCTCCCGGAGTTGCAGCGCCAGCCCCGCGGGCGTCGTCGGACCGGCCGTCTCGCGGCTGGCCCCGGCGGGCGGGCGCCGCCAGCCGGCGCCGGCGCGGAAGAGGAACGTCTCGCCGTCCGGCAGGAGTTCGAGGAGCTTGCTCAAGGCCACGTCCATGCTCCTCGCCAGCACGGCGGCGGTGTCGTCGCAGATGCCTTGAACCTCGGTCGCGTCCCGGGCGCGCAGGCTGAAGTCGGCCAGCACGGTCTGTTCCCGCAGCAGCCGGGCGTGCGCCTCTTGCACGTGCAGGTGCGCGCCAGCGTCCAGGCCTACCCCGGTCAGGCGCCGGCGCCCGTTGGCCTCCGTGAACACCTGCCCGAGCAGGAGCAGGCGGCGCGTGCTCCCGTCCGGCCCGATGCTCCGCAACTCAACGTGGAGCGCGCCGGAGCCCGTGGGGTCCGTCGCGGCCCAGACCTGCCCGTGGGCCAGGGCGCGGTCATCCGGGTGGATGCCCACGGGCAGGCCGCCCTCGTCCAACCGCAGATCCTCGTGCTCCGCCAGGCCGAAGAGCGCCTTGAAACCCGGCGTCCAGCGGGATTCGTCGCCGCCGTCGAGGTCCAGTTCGAACGCGCCGAAGCCAACGGTTTCTCCGTCCCCGGGCCGGTCAAACTCGAACCCCGTCGGGGCCTGCATTAACATCTGGTTAACCATCATGCTCTTGCGACTACTCCACGCTGAAGACAAGGCAGCGTTCCCCCTTTGGACAGCACTCCGTAGCCGAAATCGTTCGCGGTGCCTAGGGAAATTTCGTAACGAGGAGAAGGGGTTTCCCCTAGGGGCTAGTCGGGGCCCCTAGTCGCAAGTGGGTAGATTCCCAATTGCCCCCCAACCTCCTCCCTGGTTAGATCGGTGCTGCCCGTCCGTGCGCCGGCCAACGCCGGGCCACCTCCCACGGTTCGCGCCGGTCTGAGCCGCGGCGCGTCCGGGTCACTCCCGCAGAGATCGTCGTCCGAGCAACTTGTTCAAACACCCCATGAGTAAATTCATCCCAACCATGCGGACGCGGATATTGATCGTGGATGGTCAACCCCTGATGCGTAACGGGCTCGCCGCCTTCCTCAACGCCCAGCCCGACCTGGTCGTTTGCGGCGAGGCGGGCGAACCGCGGAAGGCGATGGCGGCGATCCGCACCACCCGGCCCGACCTGGTCATCAGCGACGTGACCCTGCCGGGCAAGGGCGGCATCGAGATGATCAAGGACATCCGCTCCTTGCACCCCGAGTTGCCCGTGCTCGTCTTCTCCATGCACCCGGAGGTCCAATACGTCGAGCGGGTCCTCCTGGCGGGCGGGCGCGGCTACGTCCTGAAAACCGACGACGGGCCCTTGCTGCTGGGCGCCATCCGGCAAGTGCTCCGGGGCAAGCTCGCCGTGAACCCGGAAATGTCCGCGCACCTCATCGAGCACTATACCGGCGGGGTGCCGGTGCGGGGCGACTCACCGGTCGCCCGGCTCTCGGACCGGGAACTGCAAATCCTGGACATGATCGGCTCGGCGCGCTCCAGCCGGGAAATCGCCACCGAGCTCATCATCAGCATCAAAACGGTGGAATCCCACCGGGCCAACATCAAGCAGAAGCTCAACGTGCGCACCGCCCAGGAACTGATGCGGCTGGCGGTGTGCTGGGTGGAAGCCCGCCGCACCGCGCCCGCGGGGGGTCCACCCCAGGCCCGGCCCAGCCTGCCCGCGGGAGGTGAGGTGAACGGGAACAACGGGAAACGGCCCGCCGGGTTCGGGGGGAGCGATCACGCCCTGCTCCCGGCGTTGCGGATTCCCCTCCCCGGGGCGGCCGAACCCGCGAGAAACACCCTCGACGGGTAATCACCCCGCGGCGACGAGCCCAGGGCCGGGCGGGCGGGCGAACCTCGGGGGCTGAAGCCGGGGCGAATTCTCCCGGACACCTCCCTGGATTCCTGTCACAACTTTGTCAGTCTGAGTTCGTTAACTTTTTCCAAATGACGCTGCTGTCCCTCGTGCTGTCCCGGTTATCCGCGCCGCCCACACGGATTCTAGGAAATCTCCCCGTCGGGGCGCGGCGCGGCGCCTACCGGCCTCGGGATTCTGCCTACTGCGGCTTGCAAGCGGGCCTGATTGCGGGGGCCAACGCCGCTCCCCTAATGTCCACCTCGCCACGCCCGAACGGGGCGATCTGACGCGGCAACCACGATTCCACCCACCGCCCCGGGAAGAACCCAACGAGCGCCAACCCATGTTAACCCACCGGATCCACGGCTTGCACATGCTGCACATCTGCGTGCAGGCAGGGGTGGTGTGTGCCCTCTACGGGGCGTGGTATCTCCTCTTTTTCCTCCTCGCCTGGCAGGAGCAGGCGGGCGCGTTCTGGCAGTATGCGATTTTCCCGCTGCCGCTGCTCGCCGGGCTGTTCGTCCACGCCGGCCGGGCCGCGCGCCGGCCGGTGAACGTGCTGGAGTTTGACCTCGCGCGGGCTGCCCGCTTCAGCCTGAACCAGGGCGTCTTCATCGTCGGCGCGCTGCTGCTCTTCCTGGTGGCCACCAAGAACCAGGTGATCTCGCGGGTGTTCCTGTTTTCCTTCATGCCGCTGCTCTACGCGGGCCTCGTGGCCTCGAACCGCTGCCTGCCCCGGCTGCTGGCAGCCCGGATGTTCCAGGGCGTGCGCGTGCAGAACACCCTGCTCGTCGGCACCCCCGCGGACGCCCAGCGCCTCACGGCCTGGCTGCGGCGCAAGGCCCACCTGGGCATCCGCGCCGTCGGCCTGGTGAGTGACGAGGCGGTCGGGTCGTCCTTCGGCGGGCTGCCCTGGCTGGGGATGGTCCGGGACCTGGAAACCATCGTTCGGGACACCGGGGCGACCCAGCTCGTCCTCGCCGAAACGCCGCTCGCGCCCGCCCGGCTCGCCACGTTGGCGGAGCTTTCCGAGCGGCTCGGGGTGCGCTTGGTGGCCCTCCAGGACTTCCAGAACTGGCTCCCCCAGCCCGTCACCGTCCACCAGGACGACGGGCTGTATTTCCTCCACATCCACCGGGAGCCGTTGGAGTGCCCGCTCAACTGGTCACTCAAGCGGGCCTTAGACATCGCCGTCGCGCTGCCCGTGGTGCTCCTGCTCCTGCCCCCCGCGACGCTCCTGGTCTGGCTGCTGCAACGCTGGCAGTCGCCCGGGCCGCTCTTCTACCGTCAGCAGCGCCACGGCATCCAGAACCAGGTGTTCACGATCTGGAAGTTCCGCACCATGCACCCGGCCACCGGCGGGGCGGACGAGGCGCGGCAGGCGACGGCGGATGACGCGCGCATCTTCCGCGCCGGGAACTGGTTGCGCCGGCACAGCGTGGACGAGCTGCCCCAGTTCTTCAACGTCCTCTTCGGCGACATGAGCCTGGTCGGGCCGCGCCCGCACTACGTGGAGCACACCGCGGGGTTCAGCACCGGCGTGCGCCGCTATCACCTGCGCTCCTTCGTCAAACCCGGCATCACCGGCCTGGCCCAAGTCCAGGCCCTGCGCGGGGAGATCCGCAACGTGCGCGACGTGCTCCGCCGCGTGGAGTGGGACATCCAATACCTCGAGAACTGGTCCCTGCTCGGGGACCTCAAGATCGTGGCCCTCACCGCCTGGCAGGTGCTCGTGCCGCCGAAGTCCGCCTACTAGCCGCCCCGCCATGTTCGTCCCCGACCTCGAGAACCCGCAATGGTATTGCGCGCGCACGCAGCCGCGCCAGGAGCACGTCGCGGCCGGGCACCTCCGGCGGCTGGGGGACGTTGAGATCTTCTGCCCGCGCATCCGCCTCCAGCGCTGCCGGCGCGGCGGGTCCGCCCCGTTCGTGACCGAGGCGCTGTTCCCGGGCTACCTCTTCGCGCGGTTCGGTTTCGCCACGCACCACCGCGACGTGCGCTACGCGCACGGGGTCCGGGGCATCGTCCAGTTCGGCCACCGCTACCCGACCGTGCCCGCCCCGTGGATCGCCGAGTTGCAGGCGGAGTTCGGCGACGTGCCGGTGACGGAGCTCGCCACCCCGCTGGCCGTCGGCACCGCGGTCCGGGTCGTCGGCGGGCCGTTCCAGGGTCTGACGGCGGTGGTGACGCGCACGCGCTCCGGGACGGAGCGGGTCAGGGTGCTCCTCGAATTTTTGGGTCGTGACATCGAAGCGGAACTGCCGGTGAGCCTCGTGCTCGCCGAGACGGCGCATCCGCTGACCATGCGCCACGCTTGACGGCATCCCCGCCATGAAGGCGGGCGCCGTGAGGTCAAATCATTGCAGCGCGGTAACAAACCCCGGCCGAGAAACTGGCCTTGGGGTTAGTGGCGGTAGCTTGCCTTAATTTCTGCTCCCTATTTTGGACATGGAACTCACCACCCCCCTCCCGGCGCGCGGCGTGCCGGCCCCGGCGTCCGGTCCCGGGGCGGACCTGGCAACGGCGCCGGCGCCGTTGCTGACCATTCGTGCCAGCTCGGGATGGCCGAAGATCAACTTCACGGAACTCTGGGGGTTCCGCGACCTTCTTTTCACCCTCGCCGGCCGCGACCTGCGGCTGCGCTACAAGCAGACCGTGCTCGGCGTCATCTGGGTCATCCTGCAACCGCTGATGGCCGCCGGGGTGTTTTCCTTCGTGTTCGGCAAGGTGGCGCGGATGCCCAGCGACGGGGTGCCCTACTTCCTCTTTTCCTACGCCGGGCTGATGGGTTGGAACCTGTTCAGCGGCACCCTCAACAAGGTCAGCGGCTCGCTGGTGGGCAACTCGCACCTGATTTCCAAGGTGTTCTTTCCCCGGCTCATCCTGCCCCTCTCCGCCGTGCCTTCCGCGATGGTGGACTTCGGCGTCGCCGCCGGCATGATGCTGGTGCTGATGAGCCTGGAGCGGATGACGCCCGGCTGGGGGCTGCTGCTGCTGCCCGTGTGGATGGGGATGCTGCTGGCGCTGGCCATCGGCATCGGGTTGTGGACGACCTCGCTGATGGTTTCCTACCGGGACGTCGGCTACGTGGTGCCCGTCGCGCTGCAAATCCTGCTCTACGCCAGCCCCGTGGCCTACGCGATGTCCGCCGTGCCGGAGTCGCTCCGGGTCTGGTATCGCCTCAACCCGCTGGTGCCCGTGCTCGAGGCGTTCCGCTGGTCGCTGCTCGGCCGGGGCACCCTGGATGCACCCTCGCTCGGGTTGGCGGCGGGACTGATCGCCCTGGTGTTCGGGCTGGGGTTGTTCTCCTTCAAACGGATGGAAAGGAAATTCGCCGATGTTATCTGAGCCGTTCGGCTGGCCCACGCCGGGCGCCGCCGCCGGGGACGCCCCCCCCCTGGTCAGCGTCGTCATTCCGACCTTCAACGGGGCGCGCTTCCTGGCGCAAACCATTGAGAGCGTGCTGGCGCAGACGTATCCGCACCTGGAGGTGCTGGTGGTGGACGACGGCTCGACGGACGGCTCGCCCGCCATCGCCGCGGGCTACGGACCGCGCGTCCGCTGCCTCGCGCAACCCAACGCCGGGACCGCCGCGGCGCGCTCGCCGATGTGGGGCCGTTCGACGACCGTTTGCGGGGCACGGACGACTGGGACCTGGGGATCCGCCTGGCGTCCCGGTTTCGGATCGTCGGCCTGCCGGAAACCTTGGCCCGGGTGCGCCTGCACCCCGGCCAGCAGGGGAGCGACGCCCCGCGGATGTATGACCACGCGATGCGCGTGCTGTGCAAGCACCGCGCGCTCCATCCCGGCTGCCGCGCCTGCCGCGAGGCGCGGGCCATCAGCCGCGGCCTCCTGCGCGCCGACTTCGCCGGGGCCCGCAAGGGCCAGGCCCGCCGCGCCCTGGCCGAGGGTCGCTACGGAGCGGCCGCAAGGCACGGCGCCGCGGCGCTCTGGCTCGATCCCGCCGTGCTCTCCCGGACCCTTGGCCGGGCGTTGAGCTTCCGTCCAGCCACCCCGCAGCCCCACCCGTGAACCTGCTTCCAACCAACTCCAAACAGCTCCTCAAGCGAGGGATCCAGGCGATGCTCAACCCACGGGTGGCCGGTAAGCCGGCCGTGCGTGACCTCTTCTTCCTGGTCGCCCGGGAATTCACCCCCTCCGTGGTGTCCAACGTCGGCGGCATCCGCTACCATGTCAGCACGGCGGACCGCACGGTGGGCCGCGAGGTGTTCCTGACCGGCGGCTACGACGCGCCGTGCCTCGCCCGCATCTTCCGCGTCCTGAGCGCGCTCGGGCACCGGGATTTCAGCGGGAAAACGTTCGTGGACATCGGCGCCAACATCGGCACGAGCACCTTGCCCGCCGTGGTCCGACACGGCTTCGCGCGGGCGGTGGCCATCGAACCGGACGGGACGAACCACGACCTGCTGGTTCAGAGCATCGTCGCCAATGAGTTGGAGCAACGGATAAGAACTTTCCAGGTGGCCCTTTCCGACCAGGAGGGAGAGGTGCTGTTGGAGCGCTCCCCGGTCAACCACGGCGACCACCGCGTTCGCCGTCAAGCCGGCGCCCCGGCGCCGGTGAGCCTGACGCACGACGACGAGGCCCGCCACGTGGTGGCCGTCCCCGCGACGACCTTTGACGCCCTGGTTCAGGAGGGTTTGATCCCCCTGAACGAGACCGGGCTGGTCTGGATGGACGCCGAGGGTCACGAGGGTCACGTCTTCCAGGGGGCGCGCACGCTGCTGGCGAGCGAGGTCCCGGTGGTCGCGGCGTTCCGGCCCGGCGCGCTGGGCTGGGCGGGGGGGCTGGAACGTTACGAGAGCCTGCTCCAGACGCACTATCCCTGGATGGTGGACACCCGAGCCACCGCGGACCCCGACCGGCCGGAACTGCTCCCGACCTCCCAGCTTCCCTCGTTGCGCGACCTCTACCCGGACCGCGCGCGGACCGACCTGCTGCTGCTCAAGCGGCGGCCCTGACCAACTTACCCGCCCCTTTCACTCCCATATGCACGCCCGTCATCGCGATCTCGCCCTGTCCGTCCGTGGTCTCTCCAAGGCCTACACCGTGGAGCACCGGCAGGACCGGTTCAGCCGACCCGTCACGTTGACGGAGGAAGTGCTCCAGCGCCTGCGCCACCCGTTCCAACGCCCGGAGCGGGAAACCTACTGGGCGCTCAAGGAGGTATCCTTCGACATCCACCGCGGCGAGGT
>CAXTFX010000198.1:0-7836 GCA_964243185.1 uncultured Chthoniobacterales bacterium | reverse complement strand
CCGTAGAGCGGGCGCACCTCCACGGCGGCGGCGTCGGGTTTGGCGGGTGAAAGCAACGTGGGCATCAGCGATGGGAGTTAAGGTTTGCCGGAGCGCCCGACCGGCGGCGTTTTCCCGAGGAGTTCGCGCACCTCCGTCATGGAGATCATCGGCAGGAAGCGGATGAACAACAGCAGCAGCGTGCCGAACAAACCGAGCGTGCCGGCGAACAGCATCCAGTCCCAGAACGTCGGCGAATATGTTCCCCAACTCGAAGGCACGTAGTCCCGGGCAAGACTCGTGATCACGATGACGAACCGCTCCAGCCACATCCCGACGTTGACCGACAGAGCCGCGCCGAACAGCCACCAATGGTTTCCCCGCAGCCGCCGGCTCCAGAGCGTTTGCGGGATGATCACGTTGCACAGGATCAACAGCCAGTAGAGCCAGCCGTAGGGGCCGGTCGCGCGGTTGACCATCATGCCCCGCTCATAGATATCCCCGCTGAACCAGGCGAAAAACGCTTCCATCAGATACCCGTAGGCAACGATGCAGCCGGTCGCCAACATGATGTTCGCCATGTTGTTGAGATGACGTTCCGTGATGAACGCCTGCAACCCGTATAGCCGTCGCACGGGAAGCACGATGTTGAGCACCATCGCGAACCCGCCGTAGATCGCGCCGGCCACGAAATACGGCGGGAAAATGGTCGAATGCCAACCCGGCACGACGGCGACCGCGAAATCAAAACTCACGACGCTATGCACTGACAGCACCAGCGGCGCCGCCAGTCCGGCGAGCAATAGATAAACGCTCTGGTAATTCTTCCAGTGCATCGCGGAACCGCGCCAGCCGAGCGCGCCGAGGCCATAGACAACCTGTTGCCAACGCCGCGTGGCCCGGTCCCGCAACGTCGCTAGATCGGGGATCAACCCGACATACCAGAACACCAATGAAACGGTCAGATACGTGGAAACGGCGAACACGTCCCAATCCAGGGGTGAGCGCCACTGCGGCCACAGGCCCATCGTGTTCGGGTAGGGCAGCATCCAGTAGAACACCCACGGCCGGCCGAGGTGCAGCAGCGGGAACACCCCGGCGCAGGCCACGGCGAACAGCGTCATGGCCTCGGTGAGCCGGTTGATGGAGTTGCGCCACGGCTGGAAGACGAGCAACAGGATGGCCGAGATGAACGTCCCGGCGTGCCCGATGCCGATCCACCAGACGAAGTTGACGATGGCGAAACCCCACGCCACCGGGATGTTGATGCCCCAGATGCCAACGCCTTTATACAGCAGGTAAGTCACCGCGAACAGGAACCCCATCAACATCGCGAACGTGCCCGCGAAACCCCACAGCCACGCCCGCGGGTGCCGGCCTTCGAGCACGATGTCGCCGATCTTTTCGACGACGGTGCCGGGCGTCTGCCCCGGGCCGAGGAGTTCGTCCGGGTAGCCGAGCACGGAGCGCGGGGTGGGGCGGGTGTCGGGCATGGGAACGTTTAGCTTCCGCATTCAGACACGGTGGCGAAAGCTCCGGGGAGCGCACGCGCCCCGCGTGCCGGCTTCGGCGCCCCGCCGGAGTCTTCGAGGCTGCCCGGCGAGGGCGCTGGCCACAGCACGCGGGGCGCGTGCGCTCCCCGGAGTCGCGCTGAAAAAATCTCCATGCAAATATTCAAGCATTAGCGGTGTTCGGGTTCGTGATTTTCACCAAGTAAGTCGTGCGCGGGCGCGTGCCGAGTTCGGACAGCATCCCGAAGTTGTGCGGCTGCGCGCGGAGCTTGGCGACGCGGCTTTGCTGGTCGTTGAGATCGCCGAAGACGATGGCCTCCGTCGGGCAGGCTTGCTGGCAAGCGGTGACGATCTCGCCGTCGCGGATCGGGCGGTTGTCCTCGCGTTGGGCGTTGATCTTGACCTCCTGGATGCGCTGCACGCAGTAGGTGCATTTTTCCATCACGCCGCGGGAACGCACCGTGACGTCGGGATTGCGCTGGAGTTTATATTGTAGGGTCGTGTTGTCGGCCCACTGGAGGAAATTGAAGCGGCGAACTTTATAGGGACAATTATTGGAACAATAGCGGGTGCCGATGCAGCGGTTATAGACTTGCTCGTTTAATCCTTCGGGGCTGTGCAATGTCGCCTCGACGGGGCAGACGACCTCGCAGGGCGCGTTCTCGCAGTGCATGCACGGCACGGGCTGGTGGCCGAAGGCGGGCGCGGCGGGGTCGCCGGTGAAGTAGGTGTCCACGCGAATCCAGTGCATCTCGCGGTTGCGGATGACCTCGCCCTTGCCGACGACGGGGACGTTGTTTTCCGCCTGGCAAGCGACGGTGCAGGCGTTGCAGCCGAGGCAGACGTTCAGGTCAATGACCATGCCCCAGGCGTGGCCGGGGTAGGGGTGGTCGTCGGGGTAGAGCGTGTCGCGGGAGCCGGGGTCGGCGGTTTGCCCGTGGACGGCCGCCGGACGTTGGCGGAATTCGGCCAGGGTCGTTTCGCGGAACACCTCGCGGCCGGCGAGGGCGTGGTGCTGCTGAGTCGCGGCGAGCGGCCAGCGGGCGCCGGGGACCTTGCGGATTTGCAGGCCGGCGGCGAAACCCGGCGCGGCGGAGGTGCGCAGGCGGTAGGCGTTAACGCCTTGGCCGTCGCCGACGCGGCCGGCGCCCTCGCGGCCGTAGCCGAGACTCAGCGCGACGGAGTTTTCCGCCTGTCCCGGGGTGATCCAGACGGGGGCGCGAACGGTGCGGCCACCCTCCGCGGCGAGTTCGACGACGTCCTCGTTCGCCAGGCCGAGGCGTGCGGCGAGCGCGGGGGAGACGAGCGCGGCGTTGTCCCACGTCAGTTTGGAAATGGGCTTGGGTGTTTCCTGGAGCCACGGGTTGTTGGTGAAACGGCCGTCCCAGACGGTCGGGTCGGGGGCGAGGGTCAACTCCAACGTGTCCCGGCCGGCCGTGGTGCTGCGGTTCCAATCAATGGGAACGGAGGCCTGCTCGCTTTCGGTGAGCGCGCGGCGGGGGAGGGCCGAGTCGGCGACGAAACCGTCGTGAACCGCCCGCCGCCACCATCGCTCGAAGCCGGCGTCGTCCTCCCCGCCGACGTTCGCCTGAACCGTGCGCCAGTGGTCGCGGTGCAGGTCGTAGGGGAGCCGGGGGGGGTGGTTGGCGAGGAGAACGTCCAGCACCTGCGCGGCGGAACGGGCGTTGGGGTAGAGCGGCTCAATGAGGGGTTGGCCGATGCTCACGGTGCCGTCGAAGGCGCGGCCGTCCTGCCACGTTTCCAGGAAGTGCGTCTGCGGCAGGTGCCAATGGCAAAGCGCGGCGGTTTCGTCGAAATGCGTGCCGAGGCCCACGCAACGGTCGGCGCGGCGGATGGCGTCGGCAAACCCGAGTTCGGCCGGGGCGGTGTAAACGGGGTTGCCGCCGAGGAGGATGAGCAGGTCCACGCTCCTAGCGCGCAGGTCGGCCGTCAGTTCGGCCAACGGGCGGGCCGCGGTGCTCCCGGCGGGCGGGGCGTAGGTGATGGTCCGGCCGACGTTACCCAGAGCAAGGTTGATCTCATGGACGTGGCGGTGGACGGCGGGCGGTTGATGCTCGCCGGCGAGCACGACGCTTTCGCCGGGGTGGGCCAACAGGTCGCGGGCCGCCGCCAGCAGCCAGGTTTTGTGGGGCACGAAGTCCTCGGAAAACAGCGTCGAGGCGGCCAGGTCGTCGGGCGACATCTTGCCCGTCAGCACGACGGCGAACACCTGGGCGAAATGCTCGACGTTGCTGGCGAGGATCGGCAGCCGGTGGTCAGCCATCGCGCCGGTGATCGTCGGCGTCGGCTCGGCGACGTGAAGGCGGCAACAATCCGCGCTGGCCGGGTCCACGCCGTTTTCCAGATGCACCCGACGGGCGGCGGCGAAGTCGCGGGCGTAGCGGAGGCTGTCGGGGTGCGCGAAGAGGAAGTCACTGTCCAGCGCGAGGATGACCTTGGCCCGGCGGAAGTCCGGGTGGGTTTCCACGGCCTCGTTGAAGGTCCAGCGCGCCCCTTCGTGGACCCGAGCGCGGTCCCACGGTTCGTGCTGGTGCCACCTGGCTTGCGGATATCGTTTCAGGAGCGCGTCGAGCTGCGCGGCGACTGTGGGCGAGGTGACGGCTTCCGTCAGGATTCGCAATCCCGCCCCGCCCTTCGCGGTTTGGACGGCGAGCAACGGGGCGAGTTCGGCGTAAAACGTGTCCCACGAGGAGATTTCTCCGCCGCGGCGGACGTTCTGCGCGCGGTCGGGGTCGTAGAGGTCGAGGATGGCGGCCTGGGTGAAGACGTCCGTCGCCCCGCCGGGGCTGGCGGGGTGGTCGGGGTTGCCCTCGATCTTCGTCGGCCGGCCCTCGTGGCTCTCGACGAGGACGCCGCGCACGAACCCGCCGAAGTGCGGCATGGCGGTGGCGTAACGCTGGGGGATGCCGGGGATGAGCTTTTCGGGTTGTTTGACGTAGGGCAGGATGTGCTCGGTCGGCTGCCGGGTGCAGCCGGCGGTCCCGCCGATGCCGGCGAGGGCCAAGGAGCCGGCCATGAGTTGCAGGAAACGGCGGCGGCTGGGACCGTCGTCCCACTCCGAGGCGCCGGCGGGGAACTCGCGCTCGACGGCGGCGCGGAAGGCCGGGGTTTGCGCCAGCTCGTCCAGCCCGCGCCAATGCCGGGCGGTTTTCGGGTGGTTGTCGGCGGCGTCGGCGTTCATCGGTGGCAGGTGGCGCAGTCCGTCAGGACGTGGGGCGCGGCGATCCGGTAGTCCTTCACGAGTTGCCGGGCCTCGGCGAGCCGGCCCTGGTCCTTGAGCGAGGTCCAGTTCGGGTTGAATACCTCGCGGCGGTCGTTGACGAAGTTTTTTGGGTGCCGGTGGCACTCCAGGCACCAAGCCATGTAAAGGGTCTGCGTTTGCCACACCAGGTTCATCTGGTAGGTTCTCCCGTGGCAGGCGACGCAGCCGACGCCCTTGGCGACGTGGATGGAGTGGTTGAAGTAAACGAAGTCCGGCAGGTCGTGAACCTTGGTCCAGGCGATGGGCCGGTTCTGCGCGAGGCTGTCGCGGACGGGGGCGAGCAGGGGGGCGTCGGTGTAGAGTTGCGAGTGGCAGGTCATGCACGTCTCCGTCGGCGGCAGGCCGGCGTAGGCACTGCGCTCGACGCCGCCGTGGCAGTAGCGGCAGTCAATGCCGAGTTGGCCGACGTGGTGCTTGTGGGAGAACTGGACCGGCTGGACGACCGGCACGAAGGCGCGCGTGGCCCACGGGCTCCACTCCACCGCGTAGAGCGCGCCGACGACGGCGGCAAGCACCGCGGGTGTGCCGAGAATGGCGGCACGGAAGAGCGTGTTGCTGCTCGCGGGAAAAATCTGCGGCATGACGGCGGGCGACGGGTCGGGTGACGGGCGCTCGGAGAAGGGATTACATCTGGAAGGCCGCCGTCGGACCGTCAACTGATCACTTTCTCAAGCCGCGCGTCGAGGGGGACCTTGGCGTGCAGGTCAGCTTTTTGCGGCTCGTCCGGTGAAGCCTGGACGCTGATGACAACAGACTTTGAGGTCGGCGTGTTGCAGCCCTCCGCAACGCTGCGGACCGGCACCAGCACGTTGGTTTCCGGGTAGTAGGTGGCCGCGCAGGTTCGCGGGATCTCGTAGGGCACCACGATGAAGTGTTTGGCGTGGCGCTCCTCGCCTTCAAAATGGCTGGTGAGGTCCACCCGTTGACCGGCTTTCAGTCCGCGTTCCTTGGCGTCTTCCGGGTTCATGAAGATCACCCGGCGTCCGCCGTAGATGCCACGGTAGCGGTCGTTTAACCCGTAGATGGTCGAGTTGAACTGGTCGTGGCTGCGGATGGTCATCATCAAGAGTTGACCGGGCGCGAGGTCGTGTCGGGGCAGCGGATGAACGCAGAACATGGCCTTGCCCGACCTGGTCTTGAACTTGCGCTCGCGCGCCGCGTTGGGCAGGTAAAACATCTTTTCTTTGACGCGCTCGTTGAAGTGCTCGAAGCCCGGGACGACGCGCGAAACGCTGTCCCGGATCCGGTCGTAGTCCGCTTCCATCGCCTGCCAATCCACCGTGCCGCGGGTGCCGAGGGTCGCCTGCGCGATGCCGGCGATGATCGCCACGTCGCTCAAGAGGTGTTTGGACGCCGGGGGGAGCGAGCCGCGCGAGGGCTGGATGGTGCCCATCGAGTCTTCCACCGTGGTGAACTGTTCGCCCGACGCCTGCACGTCACGCTCGCTCCGACCCAGGCACGGCAGGATCAGCGCTTCCTCCCCGGTGACGAGGTGCGCGCGGTTGAGCTTGGTGGAAACGTAGGCGGTCAGCCGGCAGGCGCGCATCGCTTCCGCCGTGTAGGAGGTGTCGGGCGCGTTCGTGAGGACGTTTCCGCTGATGGCCACGAAGACTTTGACGCGCCCCTCGTGCATCGCCACGATGGAGTCCACCGTGTCGTGCCCCTCGGCCGTGGGCGGCGTGAAGTTGAACTCGCGCCCGAGCGCATTGAGGAACCCCTGCGGCATCCGCTCCCAAACGCCCATCGTGCGGTCGCCCTGCACGTTGGAGTGACCGCGCACGCAGCAGGTGCCGGCGCCGGGCCGGCCGATGTGTCCGCCCACGAGCAGCAGGTTGACCAGGGTCTGGATGGTGCCGACCGCGTGCTTGTGCTGGGTCAATCCCATCGCCCAGCAGCAGATCATCCGCTTGGAGGCGGCCGCCAGTTCTCCAACTTTACGGACCTCCTCCTCCGGGAGGCCGCTGACCTCCGTGATCTCTGCCCAGGTTGTCTGCTTGAGGTCGGCGATGAAAGCTTCGTAACCGCTGGTGTATTGCTCGATGAAGGCGTGGTCGAACACCCTGCCCGGAACTTTCTCCTCCAGCTCCAACATCGTTTTCAGGATGCCTTTGATGACGGCCGCGTCGCCGTTGATTTTGACCGGCAGGAAATGGTCGGCGAGCTTGACGCCCCCGCCGAGCATGGCGAAGGGAAACCTCAGCAGGCTCTTGTATTCCTGCGGGTTCGGCTCCTTGAAACGCAGGAGCCCGCTCTCGGGGAGAGGGTTGATCGCCACGATCTTGGCTCCCTGCTCCTTCGCGTGCAGCAGGCTCGACAACATGCGCGGGTGGTTCGTGCCGGGATTCTGGCCGATGACGAAAATGAGGTCGCACCGCTCGAAATCATCGAGTTTGACCGTGCCCTTGCCCACCCCGAGCGACTCGACCATCGCCGTGCCCGAGGCTTCGTGGCACATGTTCGAGCAGTCCGGCAGGTTGTTGGTGCCGAACTGCCGGGCGAAGAGTTGCAGCAGGAAAGCTGGCTCGTTGGTGGTCTTTCCGGAGGTGTAGAAGGCCGCTTCGTTGGGCGAGGCGAGCGCGTTGAGGTGTTCGGCCACCAGGGCGAAGGCGTCCGACCAGGTGATCGGCGTGTAGTGCGCGGCGCCTTTGCGCCGCACCACCGGTTCCGTCAGCCGGCCTTGCTGGTTGAGCCAGTAGTCGGACTGCCCGGCGAGTTCCGCCACGGACCATCGCTGGAAGAACTCCGGGGTGATGCGCTTGCGCGTGGCTTCGTCGGCCATGGCTTTGACCCCGTTCTCGCAGAACTCGAAAACCTTGCGTTTCTCGTCGGGCGAGGGCCAGGCGCAGCTTTGGCAGTCGAAGCCGCTGAGCTTGTTGACCTTCAAGAAAGTGTGCGCCGTGCGCGCGGCGCCCATTTCACCCAGGCCGAACTCAAACGCTTTGAGGATCGCCGGGATGCCGGTCGCCGTCTTGTAGGCGGCCGCGACGGTGGTGCCGCCGAGTTCCTCCGGGATTTGCGCCTCGGGCGTGTCGGAGCTGGCGGTTTGCGACCCGTTTCGCTCGC
>CAXTFX010000197.1:0-7848 GCA_964243185.1 uncultured Chthoniobacterales bacterium | reverse complement strand
CCCCCGACCGATGACCCCGGGTTGCGCCCGCGGCCGCCGGTACCCACCGCCCTGCGCGGCCGTGCGGCGGCCGCGGCGCCGGCGGGGGCGGGCGCCGGGGGCGACGCCGTCATCCCCGTGCGCCTGCGGGCGCGGCTCACGGAGCTGGGCACGCTGGAGGTCTGGTGCGCGGAGGAGCATGGCACCCGCCAGTGGAAGCTGCCCTTCGACGTGCGCGCCACCCTCGCCGACCCGGACGAGGACCCCGCCCCCGCGACCGCGGCTGACGGCGGCCCCGGCGTGCTGGTGGACGAGGGCACCGCCGCCCGCGCCCGCGCCCTGGTCCGGGAAACGTTCGGCCGCACCGGCACCCCGCCGGACGCCGAGAGCCTCCAGAAACGGCTCGAAACGCTCCTGGACGCCCCCCGCGCGGACTGGCCGCCCGTCCTCCTGCGGGAGCTCGGCGACGAGCTGCCGGCGCTCGGGGAGGTCCGCCGCCGCGCCCCGGCGTTCGAGATGCGCTGGTTCAACTTCCTCGGCTTCTGCCTGCGCCCCGGCTACGGATTCCCCGGCGACGAGGCGCGGGTCGCCGCCGCGTGGCGGCTCGGCGGCGAGCGCCGGTTCTTTCACCCCCGTCACGACCCGACCCGCGCGGAGTGGGCCATCCTCTGGCGGCGCCTCGCTGGCGGCCTCACCGCCGGGCAGCAACGCTCCTTCGCCGCCCCGCTCCTAGCCGAGTTGCGGCGCCACGGCGGGCGGGACTGGGCCAAGCAGGAGACGGCGGAAATCTGGCGCGGGCTCGGCGCGCTCGAACTCCTGGACACCACCGTTCGCCTGGACCTCGGCGAACGGCTGCTCGCGGCGTTGGAAACTCCCGCCTCCCCCGTGCCGACGCGCGCCGCGCTCTGGGCGCTCGGCCGGCTCGGCGCCCGCGTCCCGCTGGCGGGTCCGCTCAACACCGTGCTGCCGGCGGAAACGGTCGAGTTGTGGCTGGAACGTTTGCTCCTGCACGAGTTTGCCGACGCGCCAGATGAGTTTGCGTTCACCCTCACCCAACTCGCCCGCCGCACCGGCGACCGCTACCGCGACCTCCCCGAGCCGATGCGGGAGCGCGTGCTGACCCGGCTGGCGGCGCTGGGCGGGGACCCCCACGCGCTGGCGCTCGTCCGCGAGGGCGGCCGGCTCCAGGCCCGCGAGCGCGAGGCGGCCTTCGGCGAGAGCCTGCCGCGCGGGCTGCGGCTGGCGATGTGACCGGCTACGCCAGAATGCCGCAGGACGAACGGACGTTGCCGTCCGCGGGCCGGGGGTTTCCCCCTTGACTTCGTCATTCGGGCCTCGTCGTTCCGCCCGCGGGGCGGTCCCGCATCCGCGCGAACTTCGCCTCCAACAACTCGCGCAAACGCCCGGCGTGCGACGGGTCGGGCAGGCGGTCCAGCGCCTCGGCGAGGAAGCCCAGGGTGATGAGCCGGCGGGCCGTGGGCGCGTCAATGCCGCGGGAGAGCAGGTAGAACATCTCCTCCGGTTCCACGCTGCCGGAGGTGGCCCCGTGGGTGCAGCGCACCTCGTCGGCGAGAATCTCCAGGCCGGGCATGGAGTTGGCTTCCGCCTCGTCGGACAACAGGAGGTTACGCACCTTCTGGTAGGCGTCGGTGTGCTGCGCGTCCGGCTCGACCCGGATCAGGCCGGCGAAGATGGCGCGGGCGGTGTCGGACAGGGAATTCTTGTAGAGCAGATCGCTGTTCGTGTGCGGGGCGACGTGGTCCTGGAGCGTGCGCTGGTCGAACTCCTGGTCCGCGCTGGCTACGGTGGCCGCGAGCATGTCGGAGCGTCCCCCGGCGCCGAGCAGCCGGGAAAGGCTCTCCAGCCGGGCGTAACGCGCGCCGAGGTTCAGGTGGAGCGACAACGCCTGCCCGTCCCGCCCGACGGCCGTGGTGTTGATCTGGAAGGACGTGACCTGTTCGCCCCAGTTCTGCGCGCAGAGATACGTCACCTTCGCGCCGGGGCCGACGATGAGGTCGTTCACCGCGCAGGCAAAGCCCGGCTCCGCGCGCCGGTCGCTCTCGAAGTAATCAACCAACGTGACCTTCGCGCCGGCCTCCGCGACGATGAGCGTGTGCGGGAAGACGCTGCCCGCCTCGCCGGAAAGCCAGTGAAAGGTTTCCAGGGGCAGGGCGACCTCCACGTTCGCCGGGACGTAGAGGAACGTCCCGGTGCGGACGTGGGCGGCGTGCAGGGCGGCGAACCGCTTGGAACCCAGCAGGATCTCCTGCGTCATGAAGTGCTGCCGGAAAATGTCTTCCCGCTCGGTCATCGCGCGTTCCAGCGGCAGCCAGAGCACGCCCTGGCCCTCCAGCTTCGCGTCGAGGACCTCGCGCGAGAGCAGGGTGTCGTTGCCGAAAACCATGCGCCCGGCCGACTCCGCGTTGCCCCGGCTGCGGGCGACGAGGGGTGCCGCCGCCCCGTCCGCGATGGGCAGGGCGGGTTGGTAATCCTCCAGCTTGACCTTGTAGAGGCTGGCGAAGCGCCACGCCTGCTCCGTGCGCGTCGGCGACGGCAGCGCTTCAAACGTGTGCCACGCGGCGGACTGGAACTCCTGGAACCACGGTGGCAAGTGCGTGGCGCGGTTCAGGTCCGGCGAGGCGAACAACCCACCGACGGGCGTGGGAACCCGCTCGATCCGGTTCACCTCGGCGAAGTCGGCGTTGAGGATGGTTTCGTCGCCGGATGCGTCGGGGTGAACGGGTTCGCTCATAAGGAAAAAGGGAAACGGCCTGCACCGGTTGCAGGGGTCGGCAACATGCGCCGGAACGGGTCGCCCGTCCAGGGCCGAGGGAGCCGCCGTGGCCCCTCCCTTCGGCGCCGACCCACGGCAAGCCCCGGGCCGTCACCGCCAGGGTCAGGCCACTTCAAACGTCGTTCCCTTCCGGGGTCGTCGGAGCCGCTTCGGACGCGGGTGCAGAACTCTCTTCGGGAGCGGGGGTGGCCTCGGCGGGGACGGCGTCCGTCTTGGGCGTTTTAGCAGGCGTCTTGGGCTTGCGGACACGCTTCGCCGGGGTCGCGGCGGTCGTCGCGTCATCCGCGGCCGGGGTGGACGCGGCGGAGCGAGCCGGGCGCGGGCGGCTCGTTTTGGCCTTGACCGCGGCCTCTTGCGCGGCGACTTTGCGGACGTTATACGCCATCCGGCGGCGGCGTTTGATGACTTTCTTATATTGTTTACCCATCGGGTAGTCGGTCGGGGGAAGGTGACTTTTCCTTCGCTTGCCGCTATATCCGCGGCCCGGCCGGGAAGCACGTCCGAATCCCGTTGCCCGTCCGCTGTCCCACCCGGGATTTCCCGCTCTCCGGCTGCCCGTTAGCCTCTTTTTCCGCTCGCCTCATCGTCTCCGCATCGCTTCTCTCATGGATAAAATTCGCAACATCGCCATCATCGCTCACGTTGACCACGGCAAGACCACGCTCGTGGATTGTCTCCTGCGCCAGTCCGGCACGTTCCGCTCCAACCAGAAAGTGGAGGAGCGGGTGATGGATTCGATGGACCTGGAACGAGAAAAAGGCATCACCATCCGCGCCAAGAACGCCGCGTTTCAATACGGGGCTTACCACGTCAACATCGTGGACACTCCCGGCCACGCGGACTTCGGCGGCGAGGTCGAGCGCATCATGAGCATGGTGGACGGCGTGCTCCTCGTCGTGGACGCCCACGACGGCCCGCAGGCGCAGACCAAGTTCGTGCTGAAAAAGGCGCTCGAGCGCGGCGCCAAGGCCCTCGTCGTCATCAACAAGATTGACCGTGAGAACGCCCGCCCGCACAAGGTTCTGGACATGATTTTCGACTTGTTCGTCGAACTCAACGCTAATGACGAACAGCTCGATTTTCCCATTATCTACGCTTCCGCCAAACAGGGCTACGCGATGACCGAGATCGGTGAGGACGCGAAGGACATGACCCCTTTGTATGATGCCATCATCAAGCACGTTCCCCCGCCGCCCATCGAGAAGGACACCTTCTTTCGCATGTTGGTTTCCAACCTCGACTACAGCGACTATCTCGGCCGCATCGCTTACGGCCGCATCCTGAGCGGCCGCGTGTGCGTCGGGGACACCACCGTTTGCATTCACGGCGACGGCCGGCGCGAGCGGGCCAGCGTGACCATGCTCTATGGCCACGAAGGCTTGGAGAAAAAGGAGATCAAGTGCGCCTCCGCCGGCGACATCATCGGTCTGACGGGCTTTGAAGACGTGTTCATCGGCGAAACGATCACCGACCAAGAGGACCGTCCGGCCCTGCCGTTCGTCGCCATTGACCCGCCGACCATGACGATGGGCATCCTCGTCAACGACGGGCCTTTGGCCGGACGCGAAGGCAAGCTCGTCACCGCTCGCAACATCAAGGAGCGGCTGGTGCGTGAGACGCGGACCAACGTGAGCTTGCAGTTTCGTGAGACGGACACGGCCGGCGCCTTCGAGCTCAACGCCCGCGGCGAAATGCAAATCGCCATCCTGGTTGAACAGATGCGCCGCGAAGGCTTCGAGGTGCTCGTCTCGCGCCCGGAAGTCATCTACAAGCGCGACGAAAAAGGGGATCTGCTGGAACCCTACGAAAACCTCGCCGTGGACGTGCCCGCCGAGAACCTCGGTGACATTCTACAGAGCCTCGCGGGCCGCAAGGCGGAGATCACCAACATGGTCCACCACCCGCATTCCGTGGCCGTCGAAGCCATCATCCCGACGCGCGGACTGATCGGCTTTGAAACTGACCTCGTCAACGTGACCAAAGGCATGGGCATCATGAGCCATCTCTACAAAGAATACGGCCCGCACAAAGGCGAGATTCCCAGCCGCAACAACGGCGTCCTGGTGGCGATGGAGAACGGCGTTTCCACGGCCTACGCGCTCGACACCATCCAGATCCGCGGCCGGTTGTTCATCGCGCCGCAGGAGGAAATCTATGCGGGCATGATCATCGGCGAAAACTCCCGCCCGGACGATTTGCCGGTGAACCCTTGCAAGGCAAAAAAGCTCTCCAACATGCGGAGCCAGGGGGACGGCAAGGGCATTTCTCTGGCCCCGCCCGTCGAGATGACCCTGGAACGCTCGCTCGAATATATCGCGCCAGACGAATACGTTGAGGCCACCCCTAAGAGCCTGCGGCTGCGTAAGAAAATCCTCGACGCCAGCCAGCGCAAGCGCGCGGGCAACACGGCCGCGGGGGTCGGAGTGTGAGTCGGCGTCAACGCGAATCGCCCAGTGGGAGAGGTGAAGTTTACGACCCTCCGCGGCGGGCTAAATACGTCTTTGCAAGGTGACGGCGCTGGAAGAATTACCGCGCTGCTCGACACCGTAGTTTTCCCTTGGGCGCCGAACGATGATCCTAGCTTGTCAGCCAAACCTCGCGACACCATCGCGACATGACTAGGATCTGTCCGACGGAGCGGGAGTCCGCGCCCTTCGGCTACGGCGTCTTTGGCCAAGGACGCGGACCCGACGGAGCGGGTCCCTCCCGGCGCCAAAACGAGCCGTCAGACCGAACCTGGCGAAGTTTGTTTGGGCGCGGTGCCTGGTTAACTTTGACCGGGATGAGGACGGGCTCCGCGAGTTACCGAACTCAACCGACTACCGTCAAGACCCGTTTGGCCGGATACTCATCTGCCAAGCGCGCACCCGCAGGTCAACCCGCGTCACCTTCGACCCGCTCATCCTACGTTACCCGGTGACGGCGTTGGCTTAAAATTTCCCGTGGTGGGATCAAATTCCCGTTGACAGCGCGGCTAACATCCCCCTAACTTCCCGAACGTTGTTCCCCGCGCCGTCGTTTCGAGCGACCGCCGGCCGCCGCACTCGCTGGCGTGCCTCTTCTCCGCGGCTCGAAACCCGCTATCTCTGTCTGAGGCAGATCAGCGGTGGCTTGGTGGCACTTGGTCAGGGTTGTTCGCGTCGGTCCGGTTCTCCCATCCCTCATGGCGGGTCATAGCAAGTGGTCGAAGGTTAAGCACATCAAAGGTCCGCTCGACGTGAAGCGCGGGGCGATGTTCTCCCGGTTGGTCAAGGAGATCACGCTCGCCGCGCGGCTCGGTGGCGGGGACCCCGGTGGCAACATCCGTCTGCGCGCCGCCATCGAGGCGGCCAAGGCCGGCAACATGCCCAAGGAAAACATCGAACGCGCCGTCAAGAAAGGCACCGGCGAAGTGGAAGGCGGTCACCTGGAAGAAATTACTTACGAAGGCTACGCCCCCGGCGGTGTGGCGGTGATCGTGGAAACAGCCACCGACAACAAGAACCGCACGGCGGCCGACATCCGCGGGCTGTTCGCCAGGCACCACGGCTCCCTGGCGACGGCCGGCAGCGTTTCCTACATGTTTCACAAGAAGGGCCAGTTCGCCGTCCCGCGCACCGTCGGCGTGGACGAGGATCGGTTGTTGGAACTCACGCTGGAAGCGGGTGCTGAAGACGTCGCGGCCGACGAAGAACATTTTATCCTCACCTCGCCCCCGGATCGGTTCTACGCGGTCGGCGCGGCGTTGCGGGCCGGCGGGGTCGCCCCCGAAACGCAGCGGCTGACCTTCGTGCCGGACCTCACGGTGCCCATCACCGACGAGACGCTGGCCACGCAGATCCTCCACCTCTACGAGGCCCTGGAGGGTTACGACGACGCCCAAAACGTTTACTCCAACTTCGACATCCCCGACGACCTCGCCAGCCGGCTGCACGGTTAGGGGTCGGCCACTCCCCCGCTATCTCGGGGATAGGTATTTCCCCGTCTTCTCAGTTCCCCGTTCCGCCCTGGGAATCCTCCCCGGCACGACCCTCTTTTTCCCTCATCCCAATGCCCGAAGCCACGTCCGACCTCACCCCTACGCCGGAAGCCGTCACCGGCGAAGCATCCCCCGCCCCGGCCGCCGTCCGCAAGCGCGCCGCCCCGCGCCGCAAGGTCGCTACCCGCGCCCGGCGCTCGGCGGACATCGCGGCGGAAATTGACGCTGAAGAGGACGACGCCCCCGCTCCGGCGCCCCCGCCGGCGGAGGATGCGGCCCCGGCCGAGCTCCCGGCCCCGCGCCGCAAGGGGAGCTCCAGCCGCACCCGCCAGGCCAAGGGAGAACCCGCCGCCCCCGCGACCGGGGACGGCGCCCCCGGGTCCAACGTGCCCGCCCAGGCGCCCATCGGGGGGGGTTCCCCGTCGGATCCCCAGGCGGTGGTCGAGACCCAGGTTATCCCGGCGAACACGGCCAACGCCCTCGCGCGTAAGACCGAGGCCATCTTCGGGCGCACGGGCGACGAGGCCATCGCGGCGGCCAACGCCGCACCCGTCCCGCCTCCCGCCCCGACCAACGCGGCTCCTCCGGCCGAGCCGCCGGCGTCGGTCAACGCCGCCCCGGCCCCACCGGCGGCGCCGTTCCAGTCCCGCGACGGCGGCGGTGGCGGCGGTGGCCGCGAGTTCGGCCGGCGCCGCTTCGGGCGGGACCGTTTCCGCGACCGCGAGCGGAACCGTGATGGCGGCGGCCAGGGCGGCCAAGGCGGGCAATTCCAGGGAGGCGGTGGCCAGACGCAGCCGCCGCCGCGCTCGCCCCAGCAAGGGGATTTCGCCGGCCGGGGTGGCGGCGGCGGGGGTTACCAGTCACAGCCCAGCCAGAGCCGCGGTCCGCAGCCGCAGCCGCAGTTGGGCAACGGCGGCGGCCAACGCTACGAGGACGCCCGCGTGCTGCCGTCCAACGAACCGCCGCAGTTCGCCGAGGGCATCATCGAGCTGACCGGCAAGGGGTTCGGCTTCCTGCGCGAACCGAAGCGCAACTTCGTCCAGACGCCCAACGACATCTTCGTCACCCCGGAGCTGTGCCGCCAGTTCAACCTGCGCGACGGCGTTTACCTCAAGGG
>CAXTFX010000196.1:0-7870 GCA_964243185.1 uncultured Chthoniobacterales bacterium | reverse complement strand
CCGCGGAGATGATCAAAGGCGTGGAGAAGGGCATTTACATCATCGGCGACGGTTCGTTCTCCATTGACCAGCAACGCTATAACTTCCAGTTCGGCGGCCAGCTCTTCTACGAGATCAAGAACGGCGAGATCGTCAGCATGTTGCGTGACGTCGCCTACCAGTCCAACACCCAAGAGTTCTGGAACTCCTGCGTCGCGGTGTGCGACGAACGCGACTACGCGATGGGCGGTTCGTTCTTCGACGGCAAGGGTCAACCCGGCCAGATCTCGGCCGTCTCCCACGGCAGCGCGACCGCCCGGTTCAACAAGGTCAACGTCATCAACACGGCGCGGAAAATCTGATGAAGTGGGAAGTGGAAAATGGGAAGTCGGAAGTCAGAGTGACAGACGGTTTCCCCGAAGACTCCCCCTCCATCTCCCGCCCACACTTCCCACTTCCGAGTTCCCGCTTCCCACTTTTCCCATGTCTCAACTCACCGAACCCGAAGCCAAGGCGATCCTGGAAAAGGTCCTCGCTTTCTCCAAAGCCGACGAATGCGAAACCACCCTGCGCGGTGGACGCGCGGGCAACCTGCGTTTCGCCCGCAACGCCGTTTCCACCAGCGGCGGCGCGGATGAAATCGCCCTTTCCGTGCAGTGCTCCTTCGGCAAGAAAACGGGCACCGCCACGGTCAACGAGCTCGATGACGCCTCGCTCGAAAAGGTCGCCCGCCGCGCCGAGGACCTCGCCCGGCTCGCCCCGGACAACCCCGAATACGTCCCCTTCGTCGGTCCCCAGCGCTACGCGGCCCCGCCCGCCTGGTTCGAGAACACCGCCCGGATTGACCCCGCCTTCCGGGCCCGGGCCGCGGGCGCGAGCATCCTGCCCTGCCGGGAGAACAACCTCGTGGCGGCTGGTTTCCTGGAAGACGACGCGGGCTTCAGCGCCATCGCCAACTCGCGCGGGGCGCGGGGCTACCACCGGCAGAGCGGCGTGAACTTCTCCGTCACCATCCGCACCCCCGACGGGCGCGGCTCCGGCTACGGGGTGTGCGATTTCAACGACGCCGCCAAGCTCGACACCGCCACCGTCTCGGAGGTGGCCATCCAGAAGGCCCTGCGCTCGCGCGAGGCCCGGGCCATCGAGCCGGGCAAATACACTGTGATCCTGGAGCCCTCCGCCAGCGTGGACCTGATTGGTCACATGGTTGAGCAGATGGACGCCCGCCAGGCCGACGAGGGCCGCTCCTTCCTCACGCGGGCGGGCGGGGGCACACGCCTGGGCGAGAAACTCGTGGACGAGCGCATCCAGATCTACTCCGACCCGATGAACGCCGAGGTCCCCGGCTCCCCGTGGGCACCCGACGGCCGCGCGCGGCGCCGGGTGGACTGGATCAAGGACGGCACGGTGGCCAACCTCGCCTACTCGCGCTTCTGGGCGCAGAAGCAGGGCATCGCCGAGGACCGGGCCGTGCCGGGCATCAGCGAGGGTTTCCGCAACCGCCGCGCCGTGGCCGCCTTCGAGAGCTCGCCGGGTTTCATCATGGCCGGCGGCAGCGCGAGCCTGGATGAACTTGTCAAAGGCGTGAAGCGCGGCGTGCTCGTCACCCGCATGTGGTATATCCGCGAGGTGGACCCGCAAACGCTGCTCTACACGGGGCTGACGCGCGACGGCACGTTCTACGTCGAGGACGGCGAGGTGAAACACGCCATCAAGAATTTCCGTTTCAACGAGAGCCCCGTCATCATGCTGAACAACGTGGAGGCGATGGGCAAGCCGGTCCGCACGAACGGCTCGCTGGTCCCGCCGCTGGTGGTGCGCGCCTTCACGTTCTCGAGTTTATCGGATGCGGTGTGAGGCTGAGGAAGTGCCCGCGAAACACGCGAAAAAAAGACAGGAAAATAAAATTTCTTCTTTCTGCTTTTCTCCTTTCGCGTCTTTTCGCGTGTTTCGCGGGCACTTCTATTCCGATCCGCTCCTCCATGCCCGACTTCACCTTCACCCGCTTGGCCTACGAGTCCGGCGATTGGGACGTGGTGGACCAGCGGATGCCCTCCAACCTGCTGGACTCGCTCGTGGCCTACACGACGATTTCCGTGTCTCCGCGCGAAGTGGTGGTGCCGTTGGCAGGTCGGGAGGTGTTTGACGCCCCCTTCGTTTATCTCAGCGGGCATAAACTCGTCCAGTTCACCGACCGGGAGCGGACGAATTTCGAGACTTACGTCCGGCGCGGCGGCTTCGTGTTCGCCGACGACTGCAACCACGACGTTGACGGGCTGTTCGCCAAGTCGTTCGAGGCGCAAATGGCTGCCGTCTTCGGACCGGAGGCCCTCCAAAAACTCGGCAACGACCATCCCCTCTACCGGAGCTTTTTCCCCTTCGACAAAGGTCCGCCCACCACTTCCTTTGAACTCAACGGCTGGGGCGACGACCTGGTCCACGACTACCTCAAAGCCATCCTGATTGACGGCCGCGTCGCCGTTCTTTACTCGAACAAAGACTACGGTTGCGAGTGGGACTACGACTTCCGCAACAAACGCTTCCTCGCCGAAGACAACACCAAGTTTGGCGTGAACGTCGTGGTCTATGCCATGACCGCCTGAGAACTCTCCGGCCGCCGGACCGCCGGGGACGCCGATAACGGCCGGGCGAACCCCGCGCGGGTCTTCGGCGCCGGGCCGCGATATTTCGCTGGCGCCCTCCCGCCCGTTGCACTTTGCTTCCGGCCCGCTCCGACCGATGCCCGCGCTGACCGCCTTTCTCCGACGCCCCTCCCGCGCCCTGCGGGAAGCCGACCTCCTTGCCCGCCACGGCCGCCGGCTCGTGCACCGGCGGCGCGACCTACTCGGGGACGCGGCCCTGGCGGACCTGAACGGACACCTCGACCGGCTGGAGCGCGGCGTGCGGGACGGCGACGAGCCGGCGGCGCGGGAGGCCTCCGAGCAGCTCGACCCGTTGCTGGTCCGCCTGTCCCACCACCGCGACGAGGCGAACTGGCGGGAGAACTGCGAGGTGATCCTGATGGCCATCGTCGTGGCCGTGGCCGTGCGGGCGTATTTCTTCCAGCCTTTCAAGATCCCCACCGGCTCCATGCAGCCGACCCTTAACGGCATCATCGCCCGGCCGCTCGCGGCGGAGCGGCCGGCGCCGGGGGCCGTGCGCGGGTTTTTCGAGGGTTTGTTCCTCGGCCGCAGCTTCCTGGAGGTGCGCGCCGTGGCGGACGACCGGATCGTCGAGTTCCGGGAGTATGAACGGCCGCTGTTCGGGTTCCTGTCCTTCTACAAGCAGACCGGCACCCACATCATCTGCGAGAGCCGGCGGGTTTATGACGCCGCGTTGACCTTTGGGAACGTCCCCGCGGCCACGGTGGACGTCACCGGGGGCGGCTACGCCGCGCGGGAGGGGACGTTCGGGCTGCGGCGGGGGCAGGCGCTCCGGGCCGGGGAGGTTTTCCTGCGCGGCTACATTGAGACGGGCGACCAGGTGTTCGTGGACAAGCTCACCTACCACTTCCGCGCCCCGCAGCGCGACGACGTGTTCGTTTTCCGCACGACCGGCATCGCGGGCATCCCCATGAGCGATCCGAACGTCCACAGCCAGTTCTACATCAAGCGCCTGGCCGGCGTGCCGGGGGACACCCTGCGGATCGCCGCCCCGGAGCTGTTCGTCAACGGCCGGCGGGCGGAGGGCTACGGCTATGGCCGGGTCATGTCGGGCACCCGGGAGCGCCCCAACCAGGGCTACCGCGGTTACGCCAACATGATGCACCTGGCCAGCCCCGAAGACACCTTCACCGCTCCCTCCGACGGCTACATCGCCTTGGGGGACAACTCGTATAACTCCGCGGACAGCCGCTTCTGGGGGCCGGTGCCCGCGCGCAACCTCGTCGGCCGCGGCCTCTTCGTTTACTGGCCGTTCACCCGGCACTGGGGCATCATCCGATGAGCAGCCGCGGCGGTGAGGACGGGGCGGCGGCCGCGCTGGCGGGGCGGAACGTGCTCGTCACCGGGGGGTTGGGCTTCATTGGCTCGACCCTCGCCCGGCGGCTCGCGACGGCCGGGGCGCACGTTACCCTGGTGGACAGCCTCGTGCCGGAATACGGCGGCAACCCGTTCAACGTCGCCGATTTCAGCGACCGGGTGCGCGTAAACGTCGCCGACGTGCGCGACCCGCACTCGATGAACCACCTGGTGCGGGGGCAGGATTTCCTGTTCAACCTCGCCGGCCAGACCTGCCACCTGGATTCCATGCGGGACCCGGCGACGGACCTGGAGATCAACTGCCGCGCCCAGCTCTCCATCCTGGAAGCCTGCCGGCGCCACAACCCGACCGTGCGGATCGTGTTCTCCTCCACCCGGCAGATTTACGGCGCGCCGCGCTATCTGCCCGTTGACGAGGGTCATCCACTCGCGCCGGTGGACGTCAACGGGGTGAACAAGCTAGCGGGTGAGGGCTACCACCTCGTTTACCAGAGCGCCCACGGCCTGCGCACCTCGGTCCTGCGGCTGACGAACACCTACGGGCCGCGGATGCGCGTCAAGGATGACCGGCAAACATTCCTGGGCATCTGGTTCAAACGGTTGCTGGAGGGCGAGCCGATCCTGGTGTTCGGCGACGGGGCGCAGCTGCGGGATTTCAACTACGTCGAGGACGTGGTGGACGCCCTGCTGCTGGCTGCGACGGACGAGCGGGCCGTGGGGGAGGTGTTCAACCTCGGCGCGCCGGACTGGTTGAGCCTGAAGGAGTTGGCGGAAATGCTCATCGGCCTGCACGCCGGGGGCGAATACCGCCTGGTGCCGTTTCCCGGAGAGCGCAAACGCATTGATATCGGCTCGTATTACGCCGATTACACCCGCATCACCGACCGTCTCGGCTGGCGGCCAAAGGTCAGCCTGCGCGAGGGTTTGGCGCGCACGCTGGCGTTCTACGCCGAGAACGCCGCCCAGTATTGGGACCAACCCATCGTCTCGCCGTGAACGCCGCCGCCGCCCCGATCCCGCAGACCAGCCCCCTGTCCGGCTACCACGCGCGCCGGGCGGAGATTGACGCCGCCGTGGCGCGCGTGCTCGCTTCCGGCCGTTACCTGCTGGGGCCGGAGACGGAGGCGTTCGAGCGGGAGTTCGCCGCGTGGGTGGGCGTGCGGGAGGGCGTCAGCGCCGGCAGCGGCACGGAGGCGCTGCACCTGGCGTTGCGGGCCGTCGGGGTGGGGGCGGGGGACGAGGTCATCACCGTCAGCCACACGGCCGTGGCGACGGTGTCAGCCATCGAGCTGTGCGGCGCGCGGCCGGTGCTCGTGGACGTCGGCGCGGCGGATTTCAACCTGGACCCGGCCGGGCTGGACGCGGCGCTTTCCCCGCGGACCCGCGCCGTCGTGCCCGTGCACCTCTACGGGCAGGCGGCGGACCTCGCGCCCGTCGGGGAGTTCTGCCGGCGCCACGGGCTGCGCCTGGTCGAGGACTGCTCGCAGGCGCACGGCGCGACCTACCGCGGGCGGCGGGTGGGCACCTTCGGCGACGCGGCGGCGTTCTCGTTTTACCCGACCAAGAACCTCGGCGCCCTCGGCGACGGCGGCGCCGCGGTGACGAACGACCCGGCCACCGCCGAAACGCTCCGCTCCCTGCGCCAATATGGTTGGCGGCGGGAGCGTTACGTTTCGGAGGAACCCGGCTGGAATGGCCGCATGGACGAGCTTCAGGCCGCCGTCCTGCGGGTGAAATTGCGCGGGCTGGACGCCGACAACGCCCGGCGCGGGGCGCTGGCGGCCGTTTACGCCGAAAAGCTCGCCAACCTGCCCGAACTGCGTCTCCCGGAGGAGATCCCCGGCCGCGGGCACGTCTGGCACCAGTTCGTCGTCCGGCATCCCGCGCGCGACTACCTGGCCGATCATCTGCGGGCCGCGGGCATCGGCACGCTGGTTCACTACCCGGTGCCCGTTCACCTCCAGCCGGCCTACGCGGCGCGCGGGTTGGCCAACGGTCAGATGTCGGCAACGGAAGCCGCGGCCCGTGGGGTGCTCTCCCTGCCGATGTTCCCTGAATTCGACCCGGCGGACGCCGTGCGGGTGGCGGACCAGGTGCGTTCGTTTGCTCAGGATTGGGTCGGCCGGAGGGTTAGTGTCTCAATTTAGACTCGACGGCGGGTAGGGCGGCTTATCCCTAGGCCGCCGCGGGAAAGCGCGTCGAAAGCGAGAACGGCGGCGGCTTAGGGATCACCCGCCGGACCCTCGCCGCCGCGGATTTCAAAAGGAGACACTGCCGGCCGGAGTGGGAACTTGACGCGCTGATAGATTTCTCCCAACACCAGTTCGCAACCGACGGACTCAAGCTTCACCCGCTCCCCCGGGCCGGTGAACTCCTGGAGGACCCAGACGTTCTCCGACTGGCGGCGGAACACTTCCACGCGCATCTCGTGCTGGGTGACGAGAACGTATTCCTGTAGACTGTCCAAGCGGCGGTAGTGGGCGGACTTCGCCCTACGGTCGTATCTCTCGGTGGATTCCGAGAGGACCTCCACGATGAGCGTGGGATTGAGCAGGCTGTCACCCTCCGTTGGATCAATTTCCGGCTCGTGACAGAGCGCGGAAATGTTCGGGTAAGCCAGCAGGCCGGTCGCCTTGATCCGCACCCGCATATCGCTGTTGAACAACTCGCACCCCCGACCGCGAAGCTGGGTCCACAAAAGACCGAGCAGGTCCGTGGCGATGCGGTTGTGCGGGGTGCTCGCCCCCGCCATGCCCTGCGGTCCCCCGTCGCCCCAGGGAATGATTTCCCCGTTAACATACTCGTGCTTCGTCTCGGAGCGGCTTTCCAACGCCCAATACTCGGCTTCCGTGGAAAGGCGTTTCGGCACGGCGGACATGAAACCGAGATTACCGTGCGGCCCCTGGTCGTTCAACCCCGCCCCTTGACCCGCCCCGCCGTCCCGGTTACACGAAATTTTGCCCCCCGTGACGAATCCCCTTCCCGCCACCGGCCCCGCATCGGCGCCCCCGCCCAAGCTGACCGGCATCTCGGCCTTTTTCCCGGCCTACAACGACGGGGGCACCATCGCCTCCATGGTGGTTTCCGCCCTGATGACCCTGCGCGATTGCGCGGAGGACTACGAGGTGATCGTCGTCAACGACGGCAGCGAGGACTACACGGGCGAAATCCTGGACGAGCTGGCCCGCGTCCACGCCCCGCGGGTGCGGATCATCCACCACGAGCGCAACCGGGGCTACGGCGGGGCCCTGCGAACGGGGTTCGGGGCCGCGCGGCTGGCGTGGGTGTTCTACACGGACGGCGATGCCCAATACGACCCGCGGCAGCTCCGCCGCCTGGTGGCCGCGCTGCGGGGCGCCGAGGCCGGGGGGGCGGGCCCCGTGGACGTGGTCAACGGCTACAAGATCAGCCGGCACGACCCCTGGTATCGCGCCGTGCTGGGCCGGTGCTACCACCACCTCGTCAAACGGATGTTCGGCTTCCGCCTGCGTGACGTGGACTGCGATTTCCGGCTCATCCGGCGGTCGGCCCTGCAAAGGGTCAACCTCCGCAGCGACAGCGGCACGATCTGCCTGGAATTAGTCAAGAAGATGCAGGACGCCGGCTGCCGTTTCGTGGAGGCGCCCGTTAACCACTACCACCGCGCCTTCGGGCGTTCGCAGTTCTTCAATTTCCCCCGGCTCTGGCGCACGGGCGTCCAGCTCCTCGGCCTGTGGCGGGAGTTGGTCTGGCAACGGTCCGGGGTCAACCGGGCCGAATCCCCCGGAGCGGTGAACCACCAGGTGGACGCGCAGCCGGCCAAAATCCCGGCGGTGGGGCCACCCCGCCGGGTTAGCCACCCCCGGTGGGGAGCTTGACGGCGGCGGGAGCGCGACCGGCAGGCGGCAGGAGCGCCGGCACCGGCCCCGGGC
>CAXTFX010000195.1:0-7913 GCA_964243185.1 uncultured Chthoniobacterales bacterium | reverse complement strand
GCGGGATTTCCCCCCGCACAATCCGCGCCCCCCTTCCGTCGTTCCCATGCGCCACACCCTCTCCGTCCTCGTCGAGAATCGTTTCGGCGTCCTGGCCCGCATCGCCGGCATGTTCAGCGGCCGGGGCTTCAACATTGACACGCTCAACGTCGGGCCGACGCTGGACCCCAACCTCTCGCACCTGACCATCGTGGTCCGCGGTGATGACGCGGTGCTCGATCAGGTCACCAAACAGCTCAACAAGCTGGTGGACGTGATCCGCATCGAGGACTTCCGGGACGGCGAGTTCGTGGACCGCGAGCTCGTGCTCCTGCGCGTGCGCGCCGACGGCCAGAACCGGCCGGAGATCGTGCAAATCTGTGACATCTTCCGCGCCAAGATCGTGGACGTGCAGCAGAAAAACCTGCTCATCGAGGTCACGGGTCACGAGGGCAAGCTCAACAAGTTCCTGCGTCTGATGGGCAATTTCGGCATCACCGACCTCGCCCGCACCGGCAAGGTGGCCATGAGCCGCTCGGCGACCGGCTCCGCCGGAATGACGAATGACGAATGACGAAACTTTTCCTTCCCGCGCATCCCTCTCCTCGTCCATCCGTCTCCTTCCCACGCTGATTACCGAACCCCCTGGATTTCAGTTGCTCCTTAGTCATTCGTCATTCGTCATTCGTCATTTCCCCCTCCTCCCATGCCCGCTAAAGTTTACTCCGACAAAGACGCCGACCTCTCCTTGCTCACCTCCAAAACCTGCGCCGTCATCGGCTTCGGCTCGCAGGGGCACGCCCACGCCCTCAACCTCAAGGACAGCGGGGTCAGCGTGGTCGTCGGCCTGTATGCCGGCAGCAAATCGCGGGCGGTCGCGGAGGAAAAAGGCCTGCCCGTGATGGACAACGCGGAGGCCGTCAAGGAGGCCGACGTCATCATGATCGCCGTGCCCGACCTGCGGCAGGCGGAGGTGTTTGCCAACGACATCGCCCCCCACCTCACCGAGGGCAAGACCATCCTGTTCTCCCACGGGTTCTCGGTGCACTTCAAGACCCTGACGCCCCCGCCGGAGGTGGACGTCATCATGGTTGCACCCAAGGGGCCGGGTCACATCGTGCGTCGGCAATACCTGGAGGGCAAGGGGGTTCCGTCCCTGATCGCCGTTTACCAGAACCCGAGCAAGCAGGCCAAGAAGATCGCGCTGGCCTGGGCCAAGGGCATCGGCGGCACCCGCGCGGGGGTGATCGAAACCACGTTCAAGGAGGAGACGGAAACCGACCTCTTCGGCGAGCAGACCGTTCTCTGCGGCGGGGTGTCGGCCCTGATCCAGGCGGGTTACGAAACCCTGGTGGAAGCCGGCTACCAGCCCGAGATGGCCTACTTCGAGTGTTTGCACGAGCTGAAGCTCACGGTGGACCTCATCAACGAGAGCGGCATCGCGGGGATGCGCTTCTCCGTGTCCGAGACGGCCAAATACGGCGACGTGGTTTCCGGCCCCCGCATCATCAATGCGGCGGTGAAGGCGGAGATGAAGCGCACGCTGGAGGAAATCCAGAACGGCACGTTTGCCCGCAACTGGATCAAGGAAGGCACGTCGGGCCGGAAGGAATACCACCGGCTATTGAAGGAGGGCGAAGCCCACCCCATCGAAAAGGTCGGCGCCCGGCTGCGCGGCCTGATGCCCTGGATCGGCAAGAAGAACACCAAGGGTGTGCAGGCGGCTTATTGATTCACGGCGGCGGCCGGCGGTGAACGGGAGAAACCACGTCGCTAACCCATTCCCTCAATCCCCCGGCACCCCGCGCCCCATGCTTCGCCCTGCCACCCTCGAATCCGAGCCGGCGGGCAGGACACGGCCCGAGAGCGCCGACGCGGGACCGGCGCAACCCAGGTGGCGGGGGATCGTGTCCCGGGCTCTTTCCGCACCGCGACTCCGGCGCGGGTGGTCCGACGTGGCCTACGCCGCGTTGGTCCTCACGGCCGGTGTGCTGGGATTGCTCCTGCGGCTGCGCCTGTCCCAGCAGCCGTTCGTGGACCCGGATTTCTGAGGCTACCTCAACCCGGCCCTCGGCAAGCTCAACGGGGGCACGTTCCAACACGCCCGCGGGCGCGACTACCTGTATCCGGGGATCGTCTTCGTGGTGCTCCGGCTGGCGGGTGATTTCCGCGCGATCGCCGTCACCCAGCACCTCCTCGGGGTGCTGACCGCCGGGCTGATGCTCCTGGCCTGGCAGCGCGGGGCCTCGCTCGTGCTGGGGGAACGCCGGGCGGCATCGTGGCCCGTGCGGTTAGCGGGTTTGTTGACGGCCACCACCTACCTGACCGCGCGTTCGGCCGTGCTGATGGAACATTTCGTGCGCCCGGAGGCGGTGCTCCCGTTCTTCGTGATGGCGAGCATCGGGTTGAACTTGGAGTTCATCCGCCGTCGCTGGGTCACCCGTGAATATGGCGTCGCAGCATGGTTGGGGGCCGCGGCGGCGGTGCTCTCGATGGCGCTCTACCAGCTAAAGCCGAGCTTCGGGTTCGCGGTGATCTTCGTGAATGCGCCCCTGCTCTTGGCCCTGGTCAACTGCGGGATGCCGCAACGGCAAAAGGTCTGGCTGCTGGCGGGCGCACTCGGCGGGAGCGCCTGCCTGCTGACGCCGGAAATCCTCCTGCGGCGGGCGGACCCGCTGACAAACGCTTTCTTACCCAACACCCTGCTCACGGTCCACGCGGACATGATCCGGGACCAGATCGGCGAGGACTTGGCCAGCGGACGGCCCCTGCCCTTCCCCCGCGACTTGCTGACGGCGCTCCACGCGCGGCTGGGCACGCTGCTCGTCGCCAGCGCGACCCCGGAGGATCTCGGTCCCTACGTCAGCCTGGGGTTCAACCCGGATTGCCTGCTTCACACCGATTACGTGTTCGCACCGCTCTTGCCCATCAAGGACCGGCAGAACCGCGGCGCTCAGGCCACGGCGCGTCGTCGCGCGGCGGACATCAGCTTCTACTACTACCACCGAAGCGCCCTCCACCATCCGATCCGTATGTTGGGTAAGATCAGCCGTCAGTTGGCCGTCATTTACCGGTTTAAGAGTTTCTCGCCGGCGGCCCTGTTAGACACCCGGGATCCCTACCTCGGGGAGAAGGAAACTCCCGTGGCCCGCTACTATCAGGAGAACGTGCGTGTGTGGGGAGTCAGCTTGCCGCTCAGGCGCTACGAGACGTATGCACCCGGGCAAAAGTATCTCGCCGACTCAGAACGCTTAACGTCCAGCCGGAAAAAAATCTCCCAGCGCCCACTTCTCAGCATCAGCCAAAACTTACTCGTCGCGTTGCACTTCCCCGGGCTGATCGCAGCGCTTGGGCTGGGCATGTGGGCGGTCGTCACACGGCCGGGCCGGTGGCAGTTGCCGTTCGGGGTCTGGGCGTTGTTGGCCAGCTACAACTTTGGCAACAGTCTTACTATCGCCGTTGTCCACTCGCTGGACGTTGGCCGCTACGTCTCAAACCAATTGTCTTTCACGCTGTTGAGTTCCGCCTTCAGCCTGCTGTTTGTTGGTGGAATGTTCGGCTCTCTCACCCGGACGACGCCCGCCCCGGAAGTCGAAGCGGGGCTGCCCACCCCGAGCCTCCATCGCTATCAACTGAACTTGCCGCTGCCGTCCCTCTGCGTGCTCATTCCCTGCTACAATGAAGCCCTCAGCATTGGGGCCGTAGTGAGCGAATACCGCGCGGTCTTCCCGCAAGCCCGGCTGCTGGTCGTGGACAACGCCTCCTCAGATGGCACGGCCTTGGCGGCCCACGCGGCCGGCGCGGAGGTCTGCTTCGAGGGGCGTCGGGGCAAGGCGCGTGCAGTGCTCACCGCTCTGGACCTGGTGGACAGCGACCTGATCCTGATGGTGGACGGCGACGGCAGCTATCCCGCCGAGGGCGGTCTCCGGCTGGTGCGGGCCTACGTGGAGCAACCGACCGATCTGCTCACCGGCGTGCGTCGGCACGAGGAGGCCGCTGGCGGCAGCTTCCGGCCGTTGCACCAGGGGGGCACGCGGGTCTTCGGGCGAGTGTTGCGCTGGGTGTTTGGGTTTGAACCCGCTGACCTGTTTTCGGGCTTGCGGCTGTTATCCCAGCGTTTTTACCGGAACGTGCCCATTCTCTCGCGCGGGTTCGAATTGGAGTTGGAGTTAACTGTGCAAGCCATCGACAAGGGTTTTACCCTGCGCGAACTGCCGGTGCCCTTCGGCCTGCGGGCGGAGGGCACGCGGTCCAAGCTCCGCACCGTGCGGGACGGCTTGCGTATCCTGCGGTTCCTGGTCGTCCTCGCCCGTGATTACCGGCCGCTGCTAATTTTTGGCACCGTGGCGGCCTGTTTCTGCGCCCTGAGCATCCTGGCCGGGTTCCTACCGGTGGCGGAGTTTCTGACGACGCAATACGTGACCCACGTGCCGCTGGCGGTGTTGGCCGCCAGCCTGATGGTGCTGGCCTTCGGCAGCTTGCAGACCGGGTTGGTCCTGGAATCAGGGTTGCGATACAACCGAGAAGCCTTCCAACACCGCCTGCGCCAGCCCGCCGTCCCCCGGGTCCCGGGCGCGGGAGGACTGGTCCCGGGGACCGGCGGGTGACGAACCCGTCACAAAACTTCCACTTGCGTCGGGGTCCATTCCTCGTCATGTTCCCCACGTCACACCGGCCCTGCCGGGAATGACCGCTCGGAAAAGTCCCAGAATTTTCCGCTTGCGATTCCCAAACAAGGCTGGCATAGATGTGACACGGTTTTAAAAGATTGTTCTGGGGGGAACAGGCGCCCCTCGTGACCATTCGGTCGCGGGGGGCGCTACTTTTTTGCCCGGAGGGTTCGCCCGACCGGTGGTGTCGGCATAACCTTCCTCCCCGTGCCTGCCGTCCCCGCCGCCATCGCCGCCCGCCCGCGGTCCCGGCTGGGGTGCGCGGGGGCGATCCTCGGGATCGTGGTGGTCCTCGCGCTGCTGACGGCGTTCCTCGGGCAACGGCTGGAACGGGCGGCGCGGGACGCCGGCGGGCGGTTGCGGGACGCGGTCACGGCCGTGGCGCGCGTGCAGCCGCGGGTGGTCGTCAACGACCGCGTGGTGTTCGAGCAGTCCGCCCCGGCGCTGGAGCTGACCGTCGTGCGCCACGCGGCGGAGGTGGACCGGGAGTTCACCGCGACCTGGCTGGGCAGCACCAAGCGGCTGCGGCTGCGGGGCACCTACGAGGTGCGGGCCGGTTACGACCTGCGCGAGCAGCCCTTCACCGTGCGCGTGGATCGCCCTCCCCTGCCGGGTGGGCGGGAGACGTTGCGCGTCGAGCTCCCCCCGGCCCGGCTCCTGGGCGTCGAGCAGCGCCACGTCGAGGTGCTCGAGCTACGCAACGGGATGTGGAACAAAGTCGGCTCGGAGGAGCTGACCGGCGAGTTGAACGCCTTGGCCGGTCAGGCCCGCGCCAAAGCCCGGGGGCTGGACCTGCCCCGCGAGGCGCAGGAAAGCCTCACCCGGCAATTGCGCGAGCGCCTCGGCGACGGGGGCCGGGCGGTGGAGATCATCACCGTGCCCGACCCCCCGGCCGCGGCGACGCCGGCGCCGTAGTCCCTTCAGGGGAGACGGCGCGGCCCGCGTCTGGGCAACAACGCGGCGGGACGCGCCGATCCACGGTGAAATCGCCGGGTGCGACACCGGGCCAACCTGCGGTAAGGTCCGCGCCCGCCACCGTGTCCCCGCCGCCCGCCCCCCCGCCCCCCGCCGCCCCAGTCCCGGTGCGCCCGCCGCCGCGCCGCCGCCGGGGAGGGCGGTTCCGCCGGTTGGCCGGGCTCCTGGTCCTGTTGGCGTTAGCCGGGCTGGTGGCGCTGGGACTCTACCCCCCGGCGTGGCAGGCGGGGCTGCGGGCGCTCGGCGCGGAGGCCGCCGCCCGGCGCGGGTTGCGGCTGGAGATCGGCGGCCTGGAGGGGGACCCGTTCAGCGGCATGATCCTCCACCGGGTGCGGCTTTGGGGCCGGGGCACGGACCTGCGCGCGCGTCGCGTCGAGCTGGGCTTCGTTACCCCCGCCATCCCCTATTTCCAACGCTCGCGGGGCCTTGGCCTCCAGCGCCTCGTCGTGGAAGGGCTCGAAGGGGACGCTGTCCTGACGCCGCTCGTGCCGGGGGAAGACGACCCGCCCCCGCCCACCCCCTGGACGACCGGGGTGCGGGAACGTTTCGCGGGGTGGGCGCTCGGGCTGGCCGGGGGACTCGTCCCCGGCGAGTGGAGCCTGCTCAACGGGCCGACGGAAACGTTCTCCCTCGCGGCGCCCGCAGCGGGCGGGAGCGTCCGCGCGCGGGGGTTGCGGTTGACCACGGGCGAGCCGGGTGGGCCACCCGGGTTCTTTTCGGTCGGGGAGTTTGCGGCGCAGGGTCCGGGGAGCCTGACGCCCCGCTCGGCGGCGCTCCACGGCGCGGTGGGCTGGCGGGGGAGGTGGCTGACCCTGCGCGAGGTGGACCTGTCCCCCGGCGTCACGCTGGAGGGGCTCACCGTGGAAGTGGTCGAGCTCGTGCGCCGTGGCCGGTTGGAGGGAGAGGCCACCGTGCGCGCCCTGGGCGGGGAACTGCGCGCCCAGGGCACGGCCGGACCGGGGCCAGACGGACGCCCGGCCCTCGCGGTCGCCTGCTCCCTGACGGGCGTGGCCGTGCTGCCGCTGGCAGACCTCCTCGGGGTCCCGGCCGCGGTGCCCCTGGGCGGGACGGTCCGCGCGGGGCAGTTTTCCTTCCGCGGCGACCCGACCCGACCCGCGGAGGGAACGGGCTCCCTGCTGGCCGAGGTGTTGGACTTCCGCTTCGGCTCCCGGGCGTGGCAGCGGCTGCGGGTGGCCGCCTCCGTGCTCCCCCCGCGGGCCACGGTGCACGAGTTGAAGCTGGTGCAGGGCGCCAACGTGCTGGACCTGGCGGGCGAGTTCCCCGCCGCCGCTCTGACGGACCCGGCGCAGGGCTGGCGCGGGGGGGCCATCCAGGGCCGGTTGGACGCGCGCCTGGGCGACCTGCGGGCGTTCGGGGAGCTGCTCGGCCCGGCGTTTCCGCCCCTGACCGGTCGGCTGGACCTGCGGGGCGAACTCCACGCGGAGGCCGCCGCCGGGAGCGAGGCGCAGCCCGAGGGGAGTTTTCACGTGGAGGCCGGCCCGGTCTCGGTGCGGGGCACCCCGCTCGACCGGCTCCGGGCGGACCTGCGCCTGCGCCACGGCGAGTGGGAGGTGGACGGCGTGCAGGTGAACCAGGGCGACGACGCCCTGTCGGGCAAGGGAACCTTCCGGGTGACCGGCGGCCCCTTCCGTTACGCCGCGGAGGGGCGCGCGCACCTCAAGGACCTGACCCTTTACGCCGGGGCGCTGCCGCCGGGGGTCTTCCCGGCGGCCCCGCGCGGGACGCTCACCGGGGAATGGAGCGGCGACGGCGTCGCGGGCAGCCACGCGGGGACCTTCAAGGGCCGCGTGGGCGGCCTGCTGGTCCCGCGGGGCGGACCGGGGGCCTTGCCGCGGCCTGTGGACGTGGAGGCGGAGGGCACGTATTCCCCGGAGAGCGTGGCGTTCCGCCGGCTCATCCTCCGGGACGGGGCGGACCCGAAGGCGAGCTTTCACCTCCGGTTCGAGAACGTCGGCCTGCCCTGGACGCAGAACGCCGCGGCGCTGGCGGAGGGACATTTCCTCCAGCCGGACGGCACCCTGGCCGGCCGCGTGGAAGGCCGCGAGCTCGCCCTGGACCTCGTCGCCCCGCTCCTGCCGGCCCGGTTCGGGGTGGCGCCGGGCACGGACGGGCGGGTCACGGGCTGGCTGGACCTGGGGGGCACCCCGCGCGTGCCCCGGCTCACGGGGGCCGGCCAACTGCGCCGCGCCCGGCTGCGCTGGCGGGACCCCGCCCGCCGCGGGGCCGACCAGGTGAGCTGCGTATTCCATGGGGACGCAGCCGTCGAGG
>CAXTFX010000194.1:0-7964 GCA_964243185.1 uncultured Chthoniobacterales bacterium | reverse complement strand
ATTACCAGGAGAGCGAAATCCTGCCGGTGAACCCGTTCGCCTCCATTGACCAAGCTGGTGTCGGCAGCCTGATGAAGCTGGCCGTCGAGCGCGGCCGGAGCACCCGCCCCGACATCAAGCTCGGCATCTGCGGCGAGCACGGCGGCGAGCCGAACTCGGTGAAGTTCTGTCACCGCCTCGGGTTGGATTACGTGTCGTGCAGCCCGTTCCGAGTGCCTATCGCCCGCTTGGCCGCGGCGCAAGCGGCGCTGGAGGGGACAAAGTGACCTTATAGCGGCAAACGCGAAAACCGGATGATCCGGGTGGTTCGTCCGGTTTTTCGTGGCTTCGTCGGGAGAAACCGCGTTGTCGAGGACCCGGAGTTGGGGACGCTCTCTTCCTACACCGAGCAATTCTTCCAAGCCATATACCCGATCCCGCCAACGAGCAGCGCGGGCATCGTGAGCATGAAGTAGATGCTCGCGGCAAACCCCTTTCCGGCATCCTCCGCCGCGGTGTCCGCGCTCATGGAGGATTTGCAACCCTCGCAGGCGCAGGCGTCCGTTTGACCCAGCAACAACAGCATCGCCCCGGCGAGCAGGGGGGCCGCGACGAACCGGAAGGACAGGGTAGGCTTGTTCATCATGGTGATAATCTAGCTACGGTGCCCGACCGATTCAAGACGCCGGCTGCTCGCGTAGAACTTCGCCGATGGCCGTCAGCAGCCGTTGGAACGCCTCCGGGTTCTCGCTGTCGAAGTAGCCGCGCACCACGCCGCGGCGGTCCACCAGCGCAAGCTTCGTGGAATGCACGAACTCTCCCTCCTTCAGCTTCTCCTCCCCGGTGGCCGCGTCGGTCACGCCCAGCATGAAATCCCTGTGCGCGAGGCGGTAGATCGTCGGCTTATCCCCGGTGAGAAAAAACCAGCGGTCCGGTCGGGCCTGAAACCGTTCAGCGTAACGGCGCAGGGTCTCCGGCGTATCGTATTCGGGATAAACCGTGAAACTCACCAGCCGGAGTTCGTCGTTCTTGCGTCGGATGGCTTCTTGTAACTCGGCCATCTTCGCATTCATCGCCAAGCACGGGCCGGGGCAGGTGGTAAAGAAGAAGTTCGCCACCCAGACTTTCCCCCGCAACGACCCCACGCTGCGGAACGGCTGACCGCTGCGCTCGACCAGCTCGAAATCCGGGATGGTGTTCAACCGGTCCAGAGCCACGAACGTGCGTCGTTCCGCCCCAATCCACTGCTGGCGAATAAACATCACCAGGATGCCGACGATCAACAGGACCAAGGCTCCCCAGACGAGACGCTGAAACGCCGGGTTGACTGGTCTGAACACGACGGCATCCGGCGGCGTCGGCGGTTCAACGGTGACAGGAGCAGACATCCGCTATTTTACTCCAACCTCGCCCGGCCCGCTCACAGGAGATAAAGAACCGTGAACAGGAAAAGCCAGACGACATCCACGAAGTGCCAGTAGAGCGCGATGCAGTCCAGGAAGGCGAAACGCTGCGGGGTGAATTCACCAAAGAAGGACTTCACCACGCACACGCCCAGGAAACACACGCCGATGAAAACGTGCAGGCCGTGGAACCCGGTCAGCAGGAAAAAGTTGGAGCTGTAAACGTGCCCCTTGTTCAGGAACGGACCGTCCCCGGTCGAGTTGAACCACATGTGTTCGTGATACAGATTCGTCCACTCCCGAGCCTGGATGGCCACGAACGTGCCGCCCAGCATCATCGTCAGAAAAATCATCAACGTGGCCCGCTGCCCGCGGACGACCTGCCGTTCGGCGATGATGCAGGTAAAACTGCTCAACACCAGCAACACTGTGTTGAACCCGGTCAATTGCCAGGGCAGCGCCGGTGCCCCCTCCGGCCGGTAGCCGTGGCTCCAACCCGCCGCGCCGCGCAGGACCATGTAGGCGCAGATCAAGCCGGCAAAGAGCATCGCCTCCGACGCCAGGAAAGTCAGCATCCCAAACCGGGCGAGGCTGATCTTCGGTTTTTGGGCGGAGGGAGCGGGAGCGATGGCGTCGAGCGTGGTTTCCATGTCAACAGAGGTGGAGGGTGGATAGTAATCGGCGCCTAACGGGGCGCAACCGGGGGGAGCGATGGATTCGCGGGTGCTGTCTCCTCCGTTTGTGAAGACAGGGCTGCCGCTCGCTCGGCCTCACGCTGACGAGCCATGCGGCCATACATCCATAGAAAGCAGACCGAGGCGAGCGCAACGGCGAACAGCGCGAGGGCGAGGAGCAGCCGTCGGTTAGCCCGGCGCACATCGCGCGACGTCACGATGCGATCCTGTAGCGGCTCAGTTTGGCTGGTCGGCGGGTTCACGTCACTTTGCACAAGGCCAAAGCCGCGAGCAGCAGCGGCAGGTAAATGATCGAAGCGAGAAACAGTTGCCGCGCCCTTCCCGCCGAGCGTTCCAAGAGCAAACGGGCGGCAAGAGCGAGCATCCCAGCGCCGAGGAGAAACGCGGCGACAAAATAGTTAGGCGTGGCCAACCCGAGCAACGTCGGCGTGAGACTTACCAACAGGAGTAGCAACGCATAGTTCACCGCCTGCCACCCGGTCCGCCGTCCGTCCGGGTCTAGGGACGGGAGCATGACAAACCCGCCCCGGGCGTAGTCCTCCCGGTTCAACCACGCGATAGCCAGGAAGTGCGGCAACTGCCAACAGAACAGGATGCCAAACAGCGCCCAAGCCCCTGCATCTAGGGTTCCCCGCGCCGCCGTCCAACCCAGCATGGGCGGCAACGCGCCAGGAATCGCGCCAACGAGCGTGTTAAACGTCGTCCGACGCTTCAACGGCGTATAAACGAACAAGTAGACGCCTAGGGTGACCGCCGCCAAGGCCGCAGTGAGGAGATTTACCATCCAGGCCAACTCCACCAAGCCGATCCCTGAAGCCAGGAATCCGATCCCGAGCGCCGTCTCGGCCGACATCCGCCCCGCGGGCAGGGGCCGGTCGCGGGTGCGGTGCATCCGGGCATCCGGTCCGCGCTCGATCAGCTGGTTTAACGCCGCCGCCCCCGCCGCCACGAGCAACGTGCCCAGTAGGGTATGTCCGAGCAAGCCATAATTCATGTGACCCGCCCATCCTAGGTGAAAGCCCGCCAAGGTCGTCAGCAACACCAGAAGGGTCAGCCTTGCTTTGACTAACTCGGCGATGTCGGCTAAACGCCTTCGCCATCCACCGGTCTCCGGGTGAACGCGGACAGGTTCTTCCGGGAGTCCCACCCCAGGATGGAACTCTACGGCAGACCTGTCCGCCAGCACGGGCTTCAAACCAGAGCCACCTCCTCGGCGGCCGACACGGACTCTTCCGGTTCCTCCACCACCCGGCGGGCAAACTCGGCGGCCCGAGCGTCGTTGATGAAGAAGGCGCTCAACACGACCCCGCAAACGAGCAACAGCGCCCCGACAGCGACGTGCAAAGTGGCCACATCCGCAGCCTTGTTCGTCCAGATGGTGTAAATGCCTAGCATGATCTGAAGCGCGACCAAGCCGGGCCACGCTAACGCCAATCGGCGGACACCCTCCGGAATTTCACGCCAGCGCACCCAAGCCATTATCGCGGTTGAGACGACGAGGATTGCCACGAGCACTGCACCGAGTCGGTGGGCCATTTGCAGATGAATTTGCACCGCCGAGGTCGCGGGCATCTCGTGGAGATCACGCCAGGTGTTGATCTCACTGATCTTCTGCGCGTCGGTTTCTGGCCACCAAGTCCCATAAGCGGTCGGGAAGTCCGGGATGGACAGTCCGGCGTGGGCATGGCGCATGGATGCCCCGAGCGCAAGTTGGCTAAAAATGGCCACGGTTCCTATCAGGGCAAACGCGCGCAATTGCTTGAGCGCCGGGGTCGCATGAGCCGGGGCCAACCGGGGTTTCAGCCACCAAGTCGAAGTTAACAGCGCAACCAGGCAAATCACGGCGAAAAACGCCTGCGCCAAACAAGCGTGCGGGATACCCAAGTAGTCCTTTACCCATTGCACCCGTAAGCCGCCGATGAGCCCTTGGAGACACACCGCCGCGACGGCGACAACACCCAGCCAGCGTATCCAGACGCGACGCTCGAAAAAGAACAAGGCCACCGCGAGTCCAATGGTCAGTAACCCCACACCGGATGCGATCAAACGGTGCGCGTGTTCGTAAAACACACCTCCGACCCACCGGGAAATCGGGAAGGCGAACATGTTATAACCATAACTCGTCGGCCAATCCGGCACGGCCAGACCCGCCCCTTTGCTGGTGACGAGTCCACCGCTACAGATTAGCCCTAGGACGCAGATGGCGGTGAACACCGCGTAACCGTGCAACCAGGGCCGAAACTGGACCCCATCACGGCCTAATGATCTCCGATGCGCCCGCTGGATCGACACAAAGGAAGTTTGGCGCGCAGTAGAATTCATGTTTCGAGTCCAAAGCTCACCAGCGACGTTAAACATCGCGATCTGCTTGCCTTAATGTGCGCTCGCCGTGCGCGGTAAGTCGCGGAAAGGGACGTTCTGGGGTAGAAAATCATCCTTCATCCCAGGCACGCTGTATTCGTAAGGCCCGTGATATACGTGCGGCGTCTTCTCGAAGTTCCCGTGCAAAGTGACGGGGGACGGCAGGGTCCATTCCAGAGTAGTTGCGCGCCAAGGGTTCGACGGTGCCTTCTGCCCGCGGAAGAGGCTATAGGCAAAATTCCACCAAAATACAAAGAACGAGGCGCCAAGGCCGAACGCGCTCAGGCTCACGAAGATCTGTAACGGCTGGAGATTACGCAGATGCTCGTATTGCGTCGGATCCGCGATACGACGCATCATGCCGGCCAAGCCTAAATTGTGCATCGGGAAGAACGTCAGATTAAAGAATATAAATGTCAGCCAGAAATGCACCTTACCCAAACGTTCACTCATCATGCGGCCGAACATCTTAGGAAACCAGAAATACACCGCTCCTAAGATGGCGAACATGCTGCCACCAAACAGAACGTAGTGAATGTGCGCGACGATGTAGTAGGTATGGTGAACGAACAGGTCCACCGGCGTCGCCGCCATAAAGATGCCGCTGAAACCGCCGATGACGAATAGCGTCACGAACGCCAAGCAAAACATCATGGACGTGGTAAACCGAATGGAGCCGTTCCAAACCGTGCCCATCCAGTTGAACACCTTGATGGCGCTCGGCACCGCGATCACCATCGTGGACAACGAGAACGTCGCGCTTAACACCAAGTTCATGCCTGAGACGAACATATGGTGACCCCAGACGATGAAGCCTAGGAACGCGATGGCCACCATCGAGAAGATCATCGCACGGTAGCCGAATATGGGCTTCCGGGAGAAGACCGGCATGATTTCGGAGGTCAGGCCAAAAGCCGGTAGAATCATGATGTAAACCTCGGGGTGGCCAAAGAACCAAAACAGGTGTTGCCACAGGAGCGGCTGGCCGCCCGAGATATTATCCCCGCTGAAAAACTTGGTCCCCATGTTGAGGTCGAACCAGAGCATGGCTCCGGCCGCCGAGAGCACAGGCACCGCGAGGAGCAATAGGAACGAGGTCACCAACAGCGACCACACCGCCAACGGCAACCGAAACATGGTCATGCCCGGGCAGCGCATGTTGATGATCGTCGTGATGTAGTTGGCCGCTCCCGCGATGGATGCCAGACCGTTGATGAAAATACCAATGGCCCAGAGACTCTGGCCCTCCCGGTAACCACTGTAAGTCGCGTTCGTGCTCAACGGAGCATATGAGGTCCAACCACCCGCCGGGGCGCCGTGGGGCACGAAGAACGAGGCCAACATGATGACCCCGGAGGTAAAGAACAACCAGAACGACAGGGCGTTAAAAAATGGAAAAGCCATGTCCGGCGCCCCGATTTTCAGCGGGATGAGGAAGTTGCCGAAGGTGCCGATGAGCAGCGGCATAATCGCCAGGAAAATCATCACGGTCGCGTGCATCGTCACGAGGGCGTTATACCCACCAGGTTGGATAGCCCCATCCGGTCCGACGATGGAAGCAGGCAACAACGAGCCGATTAGTGGGATCGGCTGACCTGGGAAGGCAAGCTGCCAGCGCACGCCCATCGCCAGCAACCCGCTGACGGCCATAAAAAATAAACTAGAAAATAGATACTGGATACCGATCATCTTGTGATCATGAGACCAGATATAAGTCCTGAAGAAACCATGCTGTGGGTGATCGTGATGATCGTGCGTGGCGTGTTCCTTCTCGTGTTCGTATGCCTCTACACCAGCGCTCTTTTGGGCCAAAGTTTGCATAATCAATGGATATTTCTCTTTGGGTCTCTTTTAGCGAGCGGCTACGCTCGGTATTGTTTGGGTGATCGCAGCTGCGGTTTTTGCCTTTTCTTCTAAAGCTGCCTTACTCTTCTCGCGCACGGTCTTGGCGTAACTCTCGGGGCTGACCACGTTGATGCGTGCCTTCATGTTGTAATGACCGCTGCCGCAGAGTTGGCTACAGGCTAACTCATACTGTCCCTGCCGGTCGCATTTGAACCACACCCAGTCAATCTGACGGCCGGGCACCGCGTCCTGATACATGCGGAACTCGGGCACGTAGAAGGCATGGATGACGTCTTGACTGCGCAGGATGACGTTGACAGCCTGACCCACCGGGATGGTCAACTCGCCGCTAGAATAGTCATCAGCTCCCGCCGCGTCGCCGGCCAGCGTGCCAAAAGTGTTCTCGGTGGAGAGTAGTTTCTGGTCAAACGCTCCCAACTGATGGTCCAAGCCGGGGTTGCGGATATACCAGCCATACTGGTGGGCGACGATATCCACGCGGATGGCATCGGCCGGGGCAGCCGAGCGCAGCATCTTCCAGAGGTGGTTGCTGTAGGCGGCCAAGCCCAAAAAGACGGCCGCCGGGATCAAGGTCCAAATGGCTTCCAACCGGTTGTCGCCGTGACTATAGACTGCCCGCACGCCAGGACGGCGGCGGTATTTTACCAGGAAATAGCCGTATGCCACCTGTAGGATCAGGAAGGTGATACCCGTCAAGTTGAAGATGAAGGTCAGCAACTCGTCCACCTTATGTCCGCCCTCGGTCACCGCGTCCGGTGCCCACCACAAGTTGTTCGTGCGCACTTCCGCCTGCGCGGTGAACACCCCGGCACCGAGGACAAATGCAGCTAACAACACGGCGGACGCCAGCGGGTAGCACCGACCCGGATAGAAGAGCGAACGAGGCTTCATAATCAGGAAATTTTTGACCTCCGAAGGGGGTGCAACGGGCAATTACAATGACGGTGGACCTGGCTTTGGTGTCAAGCATTTCGGTTTGGTTTCCCCATCGCTCCATCACTTACGCAGACCATTGGAAACTAGACGCCATTTGCGAACCCTTTCCACCGGTCCGCCGCTACTTCTCTAGTACGTCCCGGGGCTTACTCACGGCTGCTCAACCAGAAAAGGCCCACTCCCCTTCGGGGATGATCGTGGGTCAACGCCACCGTGGGCTGATGGCACCCACCGATGTATCCTTACCTTATTTTGACTTGGCCCGGAGGCCTCCCAAACCTGCGTCAGACGGAATTCTCCCGTCAGGGCTTTTTCGCCGGGTCTGGCGGGGGATTACCGGCCGCTGGCGCGGTGGTTTTGGTCGTGCCGGCTGGAGGTCCAGCGGTCTGTTTCTGCGGGCCGCCGGCTTCCTCTTTTGCGGTGATTTTCATGAGTTCCGCTTCCGTGTAAGCCTCAGTATGCGGTTCAGCCTCTTTGCGGGCTTCAGCAATCTGCTCCTTGGTAATGGGCGGTGCGGCATTGCCCCAAGCTTGTCGCACATAGGTCAGGATGGATGAGATTTGCTCGTCCTTGAGCGTATTCCAGGCGGGCATCTGGTTGTTGTAAGCAGCCCCCTTGACCCGAATCGCGCCTTGAATGCCACGCACCAGAATATGCGACAACCGGTGGGGATTTTCCAAAACCCACTCGCTGCCAACCAGCGGTGGGAACTGTCCCGCCAAAC
>CAXTFX010000193.1:0-7992 GCA_964243185.1 uncultured Chthoniobacterales bacterium | reverse complement strand
GAGCGCTCGCTGAAGGTCGGCGACGAGCTCGGCGGCCACCTCGTCACCGACCACGTGGACGGGCTCGCGGAGATCGTGTCGCGCGAGAGCGTGGCGGGGGAGGGGGCCTGGGGGCCGAGCGAGCGCTTCTGGCTCCGCGCACCCGCCGCCCGATGAGCACGGCCGTCAGGATGATGCCCAGGAACACCAGCCACACCTCCGGCTGCCGGAAGTTGCCCAGGCCGACGAACGTGGCCGGGTCCGCGACGATGACGCCGCCGTTCTTCAACCCGATGAAGGCGATGAACAGCCCGATGCCGCAGCCGATGGCCGCCTTCAGCCCCGCCGGGATGGCGTCCACGATGGCCCGCCGCACGCCCCCGGCCGACAGCAGCAGGAACAACACGCCCTCCCAGAACACCAGCCCCAGCGCCGCCGGCCACGGCACGCCCTCCTTCAGGCACATCGTGAACGCGAAGAAGGCGTTGAGCCCCATGCCCGGCGCGAGGGCCAGCGGGTAGTTGGTCAAGAGCGCCATTGCCGCCGTGGTCACGGCCGCCGCCAGCGCGGTCGCGGTGAGCACGGCGCCCTTGTCCAGCCCCGCGGCGGAGAGGATGAGCGGGTTGACGGCCAGGATGTAGGCCATCGCCGCGAAGGTGGTCAGCCCGGCGAGAACCTCCCGGCGGACGTCCGTGCGGTGTTCGCGCAGGCGGAAGAAGCGTTCGAGCATGAAAAGTTTGGGTTACGAAGGAATGCCCGCGAAACACGCGAAAAGACGCGAAAGGAAAAGGCAAAAAGCAAATCCCTTTTGTTTTCCTGCCTTTCTTTCGCGTCTTTTCGCGTGTTTCGCGGGCCTTTGCTTCAATCTTTAGCGAGGCGGGGCGGCCTCGTATTTGTCCCAGTGCTCCGTGAGTTCGTGCACCACGCGCGAGCCGACGCGATACGCCGCTTCCACCGCCGGGCCGAACGCCGAGTAATCCCCGGCATTTTCCTGTTTTAAACTTTCCGCGGCCGTCATGCCGGGGGGTTGGCTGTCGAAGTTCGACACCGTTCGCAGGCTCATCACCCGTTGGAAGTCTACGCGGCCGGCCTTCGCCAGGAACCCGAGGGACTGCATGGCGCCGCTGTCCTCCATCGCCGTGGTGACGTAGTTGCCCTTGCCCTCGGTCCAGTAACTCACCCAGTCATTGGCCCAGCGGTTCATCAGCTTGCCGTGCCAGAAGGTGCTCGAAGCCAGGTTATCACCCTTGAGCACGAAGGGCGGTTTCTGCGCGTTGGGGTCCTCTTTGTAACGTTCGCGGTTGAACTTCATGCGCTCATTGTCCACCAGCGGCGTGTCCTTGGTCAGCTCGAACACCCAGTCGCGCAAACTGCCGTTGAGGTGGTGAACGACCTCGAAGATTGACTCCTTTTTGCGGTCCTTCGGATACGGCGAGGTCGTGTCCAGCGGGATGAACGGACTCGGCCAGTCCGCCGGCATCTCGCGGGCGTCAATCTCGTGCGCCAGGTCGCCGTCCACGACCCATTCCGCCCACGCTGCCGAGCCGAGGCTGACGTCCGCCGGGTCCCCGCCCGCGATGCCGGCGAGCAGCCAGTAGGCGTGGGAAAAGTCGAAGCGCGGGTCGTTGCCCAGCGCCATGACCGAGGCCGCCGCGTGCGCTGTCCCGCCGCCGGTGACGACCGCGAGGACCCCGGCGTCGTTGCCAAAGGCGTCGTGCCAGGCCGCCGGGAGCGGGTAGCGCGTGGTCAGCTTTTCGCGCTCGAACCAGAGCTGGAACTCCCCGGGAACGTCGCCGGTGTCTTGGCCAACTTCAAAGGTGGTAATGACGACGACTTTTACCTTGATGGGCGCCGCCGGGGTGTCGGCGGCACGGACCAGGGTAGAGGTCAGGAAAAGGGAGGCGGCAAGGACGGCGGCGTGGCGAAGTTGCATGTCTGCGTCAGAAACGGGGATGATCTTGTCCTCAGATTAGGCGGATGACACAGATTATCTGAAGGGAGTGGAGAAAGGCCGGGGGCGCCGTTGCCGGAACTCCGAACCCCTTTCTGCTAATCTGCGTAACCGGCGTAATTTGCGGACAGGAAAAGCTGAAACCGGGGGCCGGCGTCGCCGCCCGCCCCCGGTTTGTGCGTAAGCTGTTTAGAGTTGGATGAAGTTCGTTTAGAACCGCATTTTCACCGTGCCCTCCATGCGGAAGGGCAGGTCGGCGAGGATCGAGTCGTTGCCGTAGGTCGGGTTCGGCGGTGCCCAGTTTTTCTGGTTGGTCAGGTTGAGGAACGCGAGGCGAATCTCGAAGTTCTTGTAGTTGTAGAACAGCGTCGCATCAATCGTGTATTGCCACGGGATCTTGAGGTAGCCGTTGTAGTCGTTGAAGATCGTGCTGGTGACGTTGCCGTCAATCGAGGCACCCAGGCCGAAGTCGGTCTTGTAGGTTGCCACGTAGTTGAACAAATGTTGCGGCAAACCCGGTTGGCGGTAATTGCCGTTGGGCAGGGTGACGAAGGTCGGCGTGAACTTCCCGGTGACGAGGTTGCCGTTGGCGTCCGTGATCGTCGTGGTGCCGACGTTTACCGGGGTGCCGGTGACGTTGAACAACCCCTTGGCGTCATAGAAGTAGCTGGACAGGAAAGTGTATCCAGCCGTGGCGAAGAAATGCCGGTTGGGCTGGTAGTTGGCTTCGAACTCCAGGCCCTTCACGTTCACCTCGTCCGTCGTGCCGTTCTGGTTGGGGATGATGCGGGTCTGGCGAAAGGCCGCGCCGTTGAGGAAGAGGGTGTCCTTGAACAGGCTGGCTTTCGCCCCGACCTCGTAGAGTTCGCTCTTGTTGTGAAACTGTTTGCTCGTGAAACTGCTGCCTCCGGTGGCCGGGGCGATGCCGCCGCCGTTGAACTGCTGGGTGGCCTGGTTGTAGTTGTAGGTGAAATAGGTCGAGACCTTTTCGGCCACGTGGAAGACCGGGCTGACGTTGAAGTTGCCCAGGCCCACAACGGTATCGTCCGAGAACTGATGCGGGAAGTTAGCCGGGGCGGCGGGGTCGGAGAAGTTCACGAAGAGCAGGTCCCCGCGACCGCCGTAGAGGAGGTCGAACTTGTCGCCGAACTTGATCTGGTGTTGGAGGAACACCGCGTAGTCGTAGGAGAACGAATCGTTGGTGTCCGGGCCGGCGTTGTAAATGTTGTTGGTGGTCGGGTCGAAGCCGTAGTTGCCGCCGGGCGTGGCGTAGGCCGCGCCGCCGAGCACGGGTACGGAAGCGTTGAAGCCGGTGGTGATCTTCGGCCCCGGGAAGCGCGTCAGGTCGCGGGACAGGGTGAGGTCGTAGGCGTTGGCCGGCTCGTGGTAGAAGTCGTTGGCGCCGACGATGTGCTGGTAGCGGAAGTCGAAGCCGACGTTGATCTGGTTGCCGATGACGAACGGCTTCTGCGGCTCGACCACGGCTTTCTTGGCGTCCCCGTCCTTGTCCTTGCCGGCCGGGGTGACGCGCGCGGGACCGCCGCCACCGATGGGCAGGTCGAAGTTGAGCTTGAGTTCCGTGCGGTTCTCGATGGCGACGTTGTTCGGCTCGATCTCGGAATAGCGGTAGGAGGAAACCGTCTTGCGGTCAATGATGAGCCCGAGCGTGCTGTTGACCAGCGAGAGGTGGTCGTTGATGCGCGCGGTCTGGATGAGTTCCGTGGTGTCGCTGCGGCCGAGGGAGCCGTCCCCCGGGGCGAGCAGGCGGCGGCGGCGACCGCTGTCGTTGCTGCCGAAGAAGTCCACGGTGCGGCCGGTGGGGATGAAGTTGAAGCCGGCCTCCACGCCGCCCGGGTAGGGCAGCACCGCGCCGGTGGCGGGGTTGAGCGGCGTGCCGGTGAGGTAGCGGCCGTGGTCAATGAGGTCCTGCGTGGGCCGGTTGACGCCGAAGTTCTCGGTGTAGTCGGCGTAGAAGAACTCGGTGTTGAACTCGGCCGTATACCAGGAGGTCGGGATGTAGGTCAGGGCGACATAGACGGCCTCAGTGTTCTTCTTGCCGTTCTCGTAGTAAGAGCCGCTTTCCTCGCCCGAATAGGAGACGCGGTAGGAGAGTTTGTCCTTGATGATGGGTCCCCCGAAATCCAGGGACCAGCGATACTGGTCGTATTGGCCCACGGTGGCGGACACCGCGCCCTGAAACTTGTCGAAATACGGCCGCTTGGTGACGAAGTTGACGAAGCCGCCGACATACGGGCTGGGTCCATAGACGACGGGGGCGGGGCCCTTGAGGATGGAGACGCTCTCGACGGCGTTGAAGTCAATGGGCAGGCCGTTGCCGTTGGAGGTGATGCCGGTGCGGAGTCCGTTGGTGAACACGTCGCTGCTCTGGCCGCGGATGCTGGGGTTGGCCGGCGCGCCGAAGTTCGTCGTCGTGTAGGAGGAGGACGTGAGCTTGGAGAAGTCGCGCACGTCCTGGATGCCGATGGTGTCGAGCTGCTCGCGGGAAATGATCGTCACGTTGCGGGGCACGTCGAGGATGTTGCTCTCCAACCCGTAGGCGGAAGTGTAGGGCCGCACGGTGGGCAGGATGCTCTGCTCCAGCGGCGTGTCCTCGATGATGATGCGCTGGCCGCCGGCTTCGACGACGCCCGGGGCGGTCCCCTGGGCGGGGTTGCTGGGCCCGGTGCCCGTGCCGGACCCGGCGACGGCTTGGGCGGAGACGGAATCTGCGTGGACAAAGAGCAGGGAGCTGGCGGCGAGCAGGTAGAGGGGGTGACGTTTATTCAAAATTGGTGAGGTGTTGGCTGAGGTCGTGGGCGTCCTAGCAAACACCGTGCCGATGCGGTGATAAGCCCGATATCCCCGGCGCGGGCGCGGGCGGGCCCGAAGAAAGCGCAATTATCCGCAATCAACCCGACCTTGGCTCTGCCTGAATTTGACCACCCAGGGAAACCTTCACCCATGCGGCTCCGGGTCGGTTGACCGGGCGGGGTCGCGGCACGCGGGCAGGAGGGTGTTGAGCAGCAGCGCGGCGACGCCGCCGGTCGTGATGGCGTTGGCGAACACCGCGCGGACCGTTTCCGGCAGCGGGTCCAGAACCTCTGGGGCCGCGCCGACGCCGACGCCCGCGGCCAGCGCGAACGCCACGACGAGCAGGTCGCGGTGCGTGAGGTCCAGCCGTTGCAGGATGCGGATGCCAGCCGTGGCGACGAAGCCGAACAGCAGGCACGTCACCGCCCCGAGCACCGGCCCTGGCAGCAGTGCCACCCCGCGGCTCACGCCCGGCAGCAAGCCGAGGACGCCGAGCAACCCGCCGACCCAGTAGCCGATCTGCCGGGAAGCGACGCCGGTGAGTTGGATGACGCCGTTGTTCTGCGCGAACGTGGTGTTCGGAAACGAGTTGCACAACGCGGCGAGCATGGAGTTCACGCTGTCCGCCAGCACGCCGCCGCGCACCCGGCGCCAGTAGAGCGGGCCGTCCACGGGTTCCCCGGAGAGCTGCGAGGTCGCCGTCACGTCGCCCAGGGTTTCCAGCGTGGTGACGAGGTAGGAAAAGACGAACGGCAGCGCGTAGGCCCAGTGGAAGCTCAGGCCGTAGCGGAACGGCACGGGGAAGTTAACCCACGCCGAGGTGGCCGTCGCCGCCGGCTCCGGGCCTCGGCCGCCCAGCGCGAGGCAGAGGCCGTAGCCGGCCACCAGCCCGACGGGCACCGCGCCCATCCGCGTCCAGGGGGAACGCACGGCGTTCAACGCCAGCACGATCCCGACGACGATCACCGCCACGACCAATCCCGCCCAGGGCGGCGCGCCGTTCCCGCCGAGGCCGCCGGCGATGCCCTTCATGCCGACGGGGATGAGCGACAACCCCATCAGCAGCACGACCACCCCGGACACCAGCGGCGTGAACACGCGCCGCAACCGGTTCAGGCACAGCGCGAGCACGATCTCCACCGGCGCGAACGCCAGGGACATCCCCAGCATCAGCGGCAGCCCGCCGGCCTTGCCCGCCTGGATCAGCGGCAGCAGGAACGCGAAGGAGGTCCCCTGCACCGCCAGCAGCCGCGAGCCGACCGGGCCGATGCCGCCGACCTGGAGGAACGTGGAAATCCCCGAGGCGAACAGCGCCATGCTCACGAGGTAGGCCGTCTCCTCCCGCGGCAGCCCGACGGCCCCCGCGACGAGCAGCGGCACCGTCACGATGCCCACGAACATCGCCAGGACGTGCTGCGCGCCGACGAGCAGCGCCGCGCGCCAGGGCACGCGGTCGTGCAAGCCGTAGAGCAGTTGTCGCGTCGCAGGACCACCCCCGACGCCCGTCGCGGAACCTTCCCCGGTTTCGTTCATCCCGGCGCGGAGGATGGCGGAAGCCGCGGGAAAGGAAAGCGAGATTCTATGGCGAAGGGAGAACCGCCGCGCCCTCCCGCGCCCCGGCCGGCAGCGGGTCCATCTTCTGGAGGATGGCCACCAGCACCGCCGCGGAATGGTCGGCCGCGGCTTTCAGGAACACTTCCATCTGGTTCTCCCCCGTCTGCCCGCCGGCGAGGTCCGACAGGCCGCGGACGATCAAACAGGGCGTTTTGTTCTGCCAGCATACCTGGGCGATGGGCGCGGATTCCATGTCCAGGCAATCGGCCTGGAACGTCGAGAACACCCATTCGCGGTATTGGGCGTTGTCGCAGAACACCGTGCCGCTGACGCCCTCGCCACCGTAGGACACCCGGCAGGCGCGGTCGCCGACCTTCATCGCGGGCAGGCCGTCGGTCGCCTGCTTCGCCGCCGCGAGCAGCCCTTCGTCGGCGGGGAAGGCGCCGACCATCTCGAATTTGTTCATGCCCTCGCGGATCACGGTGACGTGCTCGGGGAACATCATGCCAAAGTTCGGCCCCTTCCGTTGATACCAGCCGGGCAAGGCGTATCGGCCGGAGCCGGCGGGACTTTCGTTGAAATACCCCATCTCGCCGTGGTGGTGCCAACGTGCCGGGATGACCACGTCCCCGGGCTGGAACGCCGGGTTGACCCCGCCGGCGATGCCCGTGAACAGGACGGCCCGCACGTTGAAACGGTCCAGCGCGAGTTGCGTGGAGGCCGCGGCGTTGACGTAGGACATCCCGGTCAGGAAGAACACGCATCGCTTGCCGGCGACCTCCGCGGTTTTGAAGGTGATACCGTTCAACGCCGTGACCTCAAATTTGGCGGGGTCGGGCACGAGAATTTTTTCGATGGCCGCCAGCTCTTCTGGGAACGAGGCCATCACGGCCACGCACGGGGCGCCGACCTCGGCCCGGGCGGGAGTGTCGCCGGGTTTTTCCTTGGCGCGAACCACGGCGGGTGGGGGCGCGAGGAGGAAGAGCAAGAGGATCGTGGTGAACGGAGGGCAAAAGCGGGGCGGCGTCATCAGTGTAACCAGGGTGTTTCTAAGCGGGAGAAGAAGGAACCCGGCAGGGTAAACGGGGCCAGCCGTGCCGTTGGCCGGTGCTTCCCGCATTCTGTTTTCGGGTCGTGGCACCGGGGGAGAAACCTGCCGGGGTAGCCACCTTCACCCCCAACCCTCTCTTCCCCGACCCCGACCGTCCGCCGCACGCTCCGCGCCGTCGCGGCCACGCTAACCCCCCGGTTCCCCTGGCCCCGGGCGTAACCCCAGACCCAGGTCTTGGACGGGACGAAGCTCCGGGTCGGCGCCGGCGGCACCCACGCCGACGTTGTCAACAGTTTGACTAAAATCGTGTTTGTGCTCCTCCGCGGAAAAAGTTTCACTTGCCTCCATCAGGCCCGTGCTCACTCCGGATACCTTGCCGTGGAGGTGGCAAGCAGGTCCCTGACGCCCGCTGGAAGCAACGTTCCCCACCCCCCATGAAAGCCGTCTTACTGAACGAATACGACCCGAGTCTGACCGCCGCGGACTACGTCACCCTGCAAGAGGTGCCCGACCCGAAGATCATCCACGACACCGACGTGCTGGTGCGCATGGGCGGCGCCGGCGTTTGCGGCACGGACCTGCACGTCATCGAGGGCATCTGGGGGCAGAACGTGGACGTCAAGCTGCCTTACATCCTGGGCCGCGA
>CAXTFX010000192.1:0-8027 GCA_964243185.1 uncultured Chthoniobacterales bacterium | reverse complement strand
GTGACAACGTGACTCGTCGGCGATGCGCAGGTCGGCGCAGGCCCGGCGGCACTCCGGGCCGTGCGGGTCCGGCCGGCGACGCCACCGGCCGGCCCGCCACGCGACGAGCAGGTGCGCCAGCTCGTGGCGCAGGGTGCGCTCCACCTCCCCGGGATGGGCCACGAGCCGCGGGTTGAGCTCCACGACGTTCTCCCGCGCGAACGCCCGCCCCGCCGTGGACCGCAGCCGCGGGTTCCAACGCGCCCGCACGGCGTCCGGCCGCGCCCCGGTCAGCCCGGTTAACAACGTGGCGGCGCGGGCGGTGAGCGTCGGGTCGGCGGCGGCGGGCATGGGGAGGGACGGCAGGTTAACGGCAACCGACCGGCGCGGCGAGCGAACGCGATTCCGTTGCGTGCCCGACGACACCCTTTCCCCTGACCCGACCGAAAACCAAACCGTCAGCGCCGAGTCCCTCGTCGTTCAAGCCATGCAGGAGGTGCCCGACGCGGTGGAACGCCACGTCCGCGGGGATACCTCCGCCTTCGCCCAAGTGCAGGAGCGCGCGGTCGCGTTGGCCAAGGGTCAGCTCAACGAAGCGGAGTTGCGTAACGCGCTGGCCAGCAAGTTCGGTGACGGGGCGTAGGCTCCAGGCGGATGGCGCCCCCAAACCGGAGGCGAGTGGGGTGGGAAGTCGCGTGTATGTATTCCGCGCGCGTTCTCCTCGCCATGTTCCCCATCCGCTACCCGCCCGACCTGCCCGTCACGGCGCGGCGTGACGACCTGCTCGCTGCCCTGCGCGGGCCGCACCCCGTCCTGGTCGTCGCGGGGGAAACGGGTTCCGGCAAGACCACGCAACTCCCGAAGCTCTGCCTGGAAGCCGGCCTCGGGGACCCCGGGCGCGGTCAGATCGGTTGCACCCAGCCGCGGCGCGTCGCGGCCCTGAGCGTGTCCCGGCGCGTCGCGGAGGAGCTCGGCGTGACCTGGGGCCGGGAGGTCGGCTGCAAGATTCGTTTCCAGGACGCCACGGCCGGCCGCGAGGTCACGCGGGTGAAGTTCATGACCGACGGCATCCTGCTCGCGGAGGTCCAGAGCGACCCGCTGCTGCGGGCCTATTCCACCCTCATCATTGACGAGGCGCACGAGCGTTCGCTCAACGTGGATTTCCTGCTCGGCCACCTGCGTAACCTCCTCGCGCGCCGGCCGCACGACCTGAAGGTCGTCATCACCTCCGCCACCATTGACACGGCGGCGTTCTCGCAGGCGTTCGACGACGCCCCCGTCGTCGAGGTTTCCGGCCGCTCGTTCCCCGTGGACGTTCGCTACGACGACGAAACCGAACGCCCGCCGGATGCGGAAGACGACGACGAGACCCACGTCGCCGCCGCCGTCCGCGCGACAGAGGACCTGCTCATCGAAACGGACGACGGCGACGTGCTCGCCTTCTTCCCGACCGAGCGCGACATCCGCGAGGCGCGCGAGCTCCTGGAACCCCGCCTCGGCCGCGGCATCGAGATCGTCTCCCTCTTCGGCCGGATGCCCGCGGCGGAGCAGGCGCGGGTGTTCCAGCGCGGCGACCGGCGGCGCGTCGTCCTGGCGACCAACATCGCCGAGACCTCGTTGACCCTGCCGAACGTCGTCGCCGTCGTGGACACCGGCCTGGCGCGGTTGAGCCGGTATTCCCCGCGCACCCGGACCAAACGCCTGCCCGTGGAGCCCGTTTCCCAGAGCAGCGCCGACCAGCGCGCCGGCCGGGCGGGGCGCGTGCGGCCGGGGGTGTGCGTGCGGCTGTTCTCGCGGGAGGACTACGAGAAACGCCCCCGCTACACCCAGCCCGAAATCCAGCGCGCCAACCTGGCGGAGGTCATTCTCCGGCTCAAGGCGTTCCGACTCGGCGACATCGAGACTTTCCCCTTCCTGAACCCGCCCGTCCCCGCCGCCGTCCGCGCCGGCTACGCGCTGCTGCACGAGCTCGGCGCCCTGGACGACGCCCACGCCCTCACCGTGATGGGCCGCGAGCTGGCCCGCCTCCCCGTGGACCCGACCCTCGGCCGGATGCTCCTCCAGGCCCGGCGCGAGCACGTCCTCCCCGCCGTGCTCGCCATCACCGCCGGCCTGTCCGTGCCCGACCCGCGCGAACGGCCGGAGGACAACCGCGAGGCCGCCGACGCCGCGCACCGGGCGTTCGTCCACCCGGATTCCGACTTCCTCACGCTCCTCAACCTCTGGCGCGCCGCCCCGGACCGCGACGACAGCCGCGGGGCGCTCCGGCGCTTTTGCAAGGCGAACTTTCTCTCGCAGACCCGGATGCGCGAGTGGCGCGACGTCCACGGGCAGCTCGCGGACGCCCTGGCGGTCCGCCGGCCCGAACTCCCGCCCGGCGACCCGCCGGCCGACGCCATCCACCGCTCGGTCCTCACCGGCCTGCTCGGCCAGATCGCCCAACGCAAGGAGCGCAACAACTACCAGGCCACCGCGAACCGGCTGGTGACGCTGTTCCCCGGCTCGGGGCTCTACGAACGCCGAGAGAAACCGCGCAAGGGCCGCGACACCGACCCTCCAAAATCCGAAATCCAAATTCCAAAATCCTCCCAACCGCCCTGGATCGTCGCCGGCGAGATCGTGGAAACCTCCGCCCTCTTCGCCCGCACCGTCGCCCGCATCCAGCCGGAATGGGTCGCCGAGCTCGGCGCGCACCTCTGCCAGTCCTCCTACGCCGACCCGCACTGGAGCGAGAAATCCGGCCGCGTGCTCGCCACCGAGCGCGTGCTGCTCTCCGGTCTGGAAATCCTCCGCCGCCGCGTTGACTACGGCCGCGTCGAGCCGGTCAAGGCCACGGAACTCTTCATCCGCGGCGCGCTCGTGGCCGGGGAAGCCGTCATCCACCACCGGTTCTTCACCCACAACCGCGCCGTCCGCGAACGGGCCGAGGCCGCCCTGACCCGGCTGCGTAACCGGCGTGTCCACGACGTTGACGAGGCGCTCGTCCAATTCTACGCCGCCCGCCTGGAAGCCGTTTCCTCCCTCGCCGACCTCGACCGCGTCGTCCGCGAGCGCATCGGCCGCGAGCCGGAGTTCCTCTGCGTCACGGAGGCCGACCTGCTGGGGCACGACGGGGAAGACGCCGCGCTCGACCCGAACCTGTTCCCGGCGCGGGTCTCCGTCGGCAACACCGTCCTCCCCGTCGCCTACGCCTACGCCCCCGGCGAGGAGCGCGACGGCGTGACGGTCCGCGTGCCCCTGCCCGTGGCGGAGACGCTGACCAGCGGGCAGTTGCAGTGGTTCGTCCCCGGCCTGCGCGCGGAGCTCGCCTCCGTCCTCCTGCGCGCCCTGCCCAAGACGATCCGCCGCGCCCTGATGCCGTTGGAGCCAAAAATTCAGGAGATCGTCGCCGCGTTCCAGCCCGGCCCCGGTGACTTCCTCGGGGAACTCGCCGCGTTCCTCTCCCAACGTTACCCCGTCACCGTCCGCGCCGGGGACTGGCCGCCGGACAGCTTGCCCACGCACCTGCGGCCCCGCGTGGAGGTCTTCGGCGCGGATAAAAAGACCGTCGCCACCGGCCGCGACCTCGACCTCCTGCGGGCCGACCTGCGCGGGCGCGACGTGCGGACGCCCGCCTGGGACGCCGCCGCGCAACGCTGGGAGCGGCGCGGGCTGACGGCCTGGACCCTCGGCGACCTGCCCGAAACCCTCACCGTCGAAACCGTCGCCAACACCCCGCTGCTCGCCTTCCCCGGCCTGGAAAACGGGGACGGCAACACGGTGAACGTTCGCCTCTTCCGCCACCGCGAGGAGGCCGCCGCCGCCGCGCCCGCCGCCGTCCGCCGCTTGGGGGAACTGGCCCTGGCGCGCGACCTCGCCGGGCCTCAGAAAGACCTCTCCCGCCTGCTCGCCGCGCCGAAGAACTACGCCGGTCGTCCCGCGCCAGCTTCCTTTCGCGATGCCCTCAGTGCCCTCGGCCCCACCCTCGCCGCCGGTTCCCAGGTAGGGCGGCTCATCCCCAAGCCGCCGCCGCCGGGCCGCGCGCCGTCAGCGAAAGACGGCGGCGGGTTAGGGATAACCCGCGGGACCCTCGCCGCCCCGGCGGACCTGCCGGGGAACGTCTTCGCGCACGTCGTCGGCGCGGCGTTGCGCCTGGACCCCGTTTTCCCGCTGACCGAGGCCCGGTTCCGGCAGATGACCGACGCCGCCCGCCGCGAACTGCCCGCGCACGCCCGGCGGGCGGCGGAGCTCGTCGGGCAGGTAACGACCCTGCGCGCGGCGATCCTCGACGGCCCGCGCCGTTACGCCGGCCTGGAAGCCGACGTCGCCCGGCTCGTCCCCGCCGATTTCCCGGCGCGCGTGCCGGCGGACCAGCTAACCCACGTCCCCCGCTACCTGAAAGCCATCGCCAAACGTGCCGAACGCGCCGTGCTCGACCCGGCCAAGGACGCCGGCAAGGCCCGCGCGCTGGCCCCGTTCGCCGACTGGGAACGCGCGGTGCCCCCGGCCAACCACGAAACGTTCCGCTGGCTCCTGGAGGAGTTCCGCGTGGCCGTCTTCGCCCCCGAGCTAGGCACCGCCCGGCCCGTGTCCGACGCGCGGCTGCGGGCGCTCTTCTTGTAGGTGGATTTACCCCAGCGCCGCCCGCTGCCGTTCCACCAGTTGCGCCACGCCCCGCCGCCCGAGGTCCACCAGCGCGGAAAACTCCTCCGGCGAGAACGTTGCCTCCTCCCCGGCGCCCTGCACCTCCACGAACCGGCCGCCCGCGGTCAGCACGACGTTGAGGTCCACGGCGGCGTCCTTGTCCTCCACGTAGTTCAGGTCCAGCACCGGCCGGCCGTTCACCAGGCCGACGGACACGGCGGCGACCATTTCCTTCAACGGGTCCGCCTTCAGCTCCCCCCGCTCCCGCAACGCCCGGAACGCCAGGGCCGCGGCCACGCAGGCGCCGGTGATGGAGGCCGTGCGCGTGCCCCCGTCGGCCTGGAGCACGTCACAATCCACCCACAGCGTGCGCGGCCCGAGCCTTTCCAGGTCCACCGCCGCGCGCAGGGAGCGGCCGATCAGGCGCTGGATCTCGGTGGCCCGGCCGTCGAGCTTGCCGCGGGTGATGTCCCGCGCCTTCCGTCCCAGCGTGGAATACGGCAGCATCGAATACTCCGCCGTCAGCCAACCGACGGAGACGTTCTGCTCCTTCATCCAGCGCGGCACGCCGTTCTCAATGCAGGCGGCGCAGATCACCCGCGTGTTCCCCGCGGCCACCAGCACGGAGCCGGCGGCGTGCGGGGCGATGCCGGGGGTAAAGGAAACCGGTCGGAGCTGGTCGTCGGCGCGGCCGTCGGGTCGGGGCATGGGAGGAAAATGACGAATGACTAAACGGGGGCGGAGCGGGCTTTGGGCTTGGGGCTTTGCGTTCCCTTCGTCATTCGTCATTCCGCGAAGCGGTCAGGCATCCATCCGGGGGGAGAACAACGGATTTAAGAAGGGCTGGTCCAACCCGCGGATGGTTCACGGGTGGGCATCGGCCCCGATTAACCCCACCCCATTCATCATGATAAACACCCCCCGTTTCACCCTCCCCGCCGCCCTGGGCGTCGCCGCCCTGCTCGCCGCCGCCGCCCCGGTCCCGGGCGCCCGCGCCGAGCGGCTGCTCCTGCTCACCAACGCCAACGGCCTCGTCACCGTGGACAGCCAGAACCCCGGCGTCGCGCTGGATTTCGTCGGCGTCACCGGCCTGGGCGCCGGGGAAACCCTCGTCGGCGCCGACGTCCGCCCGGCCAACGGCGCGTTGACGGCGGTCTCCTCCGCCAGCCGGCTCTACAGCGTTAACGTCGCCACCGGGGCGACCACGGCCATCGGCACCGGCCCGTTCACCCCGGCGCTCCAGGGCACGCTGTTTTCCCTGAACTTCAACCCCACGGTGGACCGCATCCGCCTGGTTTCCGAGGCCCGGCAGGACCTCCGGCTCGTCCCGGATACCGGCGTCGTCGTCCTGACCAACGGCGCCCCGGACGGCAACGAGACTTACGCCGCCACGGACGTCAACGCCGCGATCTCCCCCGCCGTGACCGGCGTGGCCTACACCGCCAGCGGGCCGAACGCCACCGTCACCCAGCTCTACGCCATCGAGAGCGCCGCGGGCGTGCTGGCCCTCCAGAACCCGCCCAACTCCGGCACGTTGAACACCGTCGGCCCCCTGGGGGTTGGCGCCAACGTCCAAGCCCGGGGCTTCGACATCTCCAACGCGACCGAGCGCGGCTACGTCAACTTCGTCATCAACAACGTGCCCACGCTCTACAGCGTGAACCTCGCCACCGGGGCTTCTACGCGCCTTGGGCCGCTGCCGACCTTCTTTGGCACGAACCCCAGCGTCCCCCTGGTTCCCATCACCGGCTACAACGCGCTCACGGTGCCCTTCCAGAACGTCAACCGCCGACAGAGCAGCGAGGGCACCGTGACCAAAACGCAGCCCCTCTTCGCGAGCTTCACGGTGGGCAGCGCGCTGAATCCCACCGCGGGCAGCGGGTCCGCCGTGCGCGTGGTCATCCGCGGCCTCGGGCCGACGTTCGGCGCCAACGGGGTGGCCAACCCGCAACTGCGCGTCTTCCGCCTCGGCGCCAACGGCGCGCAGACGCAGATCGCCCGCAACAGCGGCACCTTCACGGCCGCCGAGCAGGCCGCCCTCCTGGCCACCGGCTTCGCGCCGGCCTTTGCGGGGGAGTCCGCCGTCCTGCTGACGCTCCAGCCCGGCTCCTACGCGGCCCGGCTCGCGCCCAAGCGGAACACCGACCAGGGCAACGCGCGCATCGAGGTCATCGAGTTGGACTAGCCATCCCGCTCCGATCCGGGCGGGCGGCCGGCCCCCCCGCTCAGGACGCGGGGGTTAATGGCTCAGTTTAGCTGGCGGCGGCGGGTAGGGCGGCTGATCCCTCAGCCGCCACGGGAGGGTGCGCCGACACCGAAAACGGCGGCGGGCTAGGGATGGCCCGCCCTCCCTCGCTGCCGCCGAATCTCAAAGTGAGACACCACCGACGCGGGCACCCCTTGACGGGACGCGGCCGACGGGCACACTGCCGGCCGCCCGTGTCGTCCCCGCTGAAAACCCTCCTCAAATCCACCCCGCTCTACCCGCGCTGGCGGGCGTGGCGCCACGGCGCGCAACTCCGACGCGACCAGCGCGGTTGGGAAACCGCCGGCCGGCCCGTCCCCCCGCCGCACGCGGTGAAAGTCCTCACCGTCCTGGATTTCGCCCGGCGCTTCGGCCCGCGGACGTTCGTGGAAACGGGGACCTTCCAGGGCGTGATGATCGAGGAGGTGGAGGCGCGGTTCGCGCGGGTGTTCTCCATCGAGCTGGCCCCGGCCATCTACGAGGCCGCCGTGAAAAAGTTTGCCGACCGGCCGCACGTCCAGATTCTCCCCGGCGACAGCGCGACGGTGTTGCCCAAATTACTAACGACCCTCACCGCGCCCTGCCTGTTCTGGCTCGACGGCCACTTCTCCGCCGGCCCGACGGCCCGCGGGGACAAGGAAACGCCCGTGGTCGAAGAGCTTGCCGCCATTCGCCGCCACCCCGTCGCCGGCCACGTCGTGCTCATTGACGACGCCCGCTGCTTCGACGGCAGCCACGACTACCCGACGCTCGAGGAGTTGGAAACCCTGGCTCGCGAAGCAGGCCGGTTCAAACATTTCGAGGTGGCCGCGGACGTGGTGCGAGTTTGGTGAAAGTGGGAAGTGGGAAGTGGGAACTCGGAAGTCAGAACGGAAAGGAAGCGGTTTTTTGAGGATTCTGGACTTCCGCCTTCCCACTTCCCACTTTCCCCCATGCGCCTCGCCGTCATCACCTACGGGCTGCCCACGCCGGGGCGGCGGCGCGGCGGGGTGGACCGCGTGGCGCACGACCTCGCCCAGGGGCTCGCACGCCGCGGGTTCGCGGTGACGGTTCACTCCCACGACGCCGCCCCGCCCGGCGCCCCCTATGCGCGCCGGCCGCTGCCGGGGGCGCGGCTCTGGCGCTTCCCGTTGGGCAAGCGTTTGACGATGGGCTGGCTGGGGCACGTGATCCTGCTCGG
>CAXTFX010000191.1:6770-8043 GCA_964243185.1 uncultured Chthoniobacterales bacterium | reverse complement strand
TCGTGGCCGAACTTGCGCGCCAGCTTGAACAACCCCTCGTTCGCCTCCGCCCCGCTGTTGCAGAAGAACACGCGCCCGGGCCGGCCGACCAGCCGGACGATGCGCGCGGCCAGCTCGCCCTGCGGCCGGGTGTAATACAGGTTGGAGGTGTGCGTCAGCGTCCGCGCCTGCCGGGTCAGCGCAGCGATGATCCGGGGGTGCGCGTGCCCGAGCGAGGACACCGCGATGCCCGCGCCGAAGTCCAGGTATTCCCGGCCGTCCTCGTCCCAAACCCTGGCCCCCTCCCCACGCGCCAGGGTCAGCGGAAAGCGCGCATACGTCGGCAGGACGTAGCGGGCGAACAGCTCCGGCGTGGGCAGCGGGTCGGTTTGGTCAACGGTCGTCATGGCGGAAGGGACGTTATCTAAGGGCACTCCCCCGGGCCGGCAAACGGGAGGCGGAAAATGGGGCCCCGGAAAGGCGCGTCGGGGGCGCCCCGCCGAAGTTACCATCGGTCGGTCGGGTGGGACGGTGCCCGCGCTGATGGAACGGCGGTTGCCCGCTTGCCGGGGGGAGGCAGGCGCCGGGAACGGCTAGACGAAGCCGGGACAAAACCCGCGCTGGCGCCCCCGCCCGTCCCCGGCTTTGGTAAGCTCCTCTCCGCCCGCCATGCCCGACGCCGCTGAAACTGCCTGGACGCTGCCCTTCGCCCCCGACGCCGAGTGGCTGGAGGCGGACGGCCGCGGCGGGTTCGCCTCCGGCACGGTCGCGGGGGAGCGCACCCGGCGCTACCACGCGCTGCTGCTGACGGCGGACGCCGCCGGGCGCCGCTGGGTGCTCGTCAACGGGTTCGAGGCGTGGCTGGAATTCGCGGACGGGAGCGAGCGGCGGTTTTTGTCCACGCAGCGTTACGGCGGCGGGACGGTGTTCCCGCGGGGCCGGGACCACGTGGCGCGCTTCCGGCCGACGCCGTGGCCACGGTGGACCTTCCAGTGGGCGGACGGGCTGATCGTCGAGCACGAGCTGCTCGTCGTGCCCGGCCCGTCGCCCTTGACGCTGCTGCGCTGGCGCATCGTCGGGAACGAGGGACCCGCGACGCTGCACGTCCGCCCGCTGCTCTCGGGGCGGGACTACCACGGGCTGCACCGGGAAAACGCCGGGTTCAACTTCACCGCGCACGGTGCCGGGAGCGGCGGGGGGGGGACGGACGCCGCGCACATCGAGTGGCGGCCGTATCCGGGCGTGCCGGCGACGCTGGCCTGGGGCAACGGCCGTTACCGCCACGCGCCGGAGT
>CAXTFX010000191.1:3264-6760 GCA_964243185.1 uncultured Chthoniobacterales bacterium | reverse complement strand
GAGGACCTCGCCACGCCGGGGGCGTTCACCTGGGAACTGACGGACGTGAAGAACGAGTCCGTGCTGGCGCTGGCGGCGGGCGGCTTCGACCCCGCGGCGGTGCCGGAGCTGGCGGCGGGGGCCGCGGGGATGTTCAACCGGCTGGCGGCGCGGGTGACGGTCCGGCGCGGGATGCCCGGCCCGGCGACGGCGGCGGGGGCCTACCTCATCGAGAACGCCGGGGGGCCGACGCTGCTGGCCGGCTACCCGTGGTTCACCGACTGGGGCCGCGACACGTTCATCGCGCTGCGCGGGTTGTGCCTGGCGACGGGGCGGCTCGCGGAGGCCGGGCGCATCCTGGCGCGCTGGGCCGGGGCGGTGGACGGCGGGATGCTGCCGAACCGGTTCCCGGACGGCGGGGCGGCGCCGGAGTTCAACAGCGTGGACGCCTCGCTGTGGTTCGTCATCGCCGCCGCGGAATACCTCCAGGCCCGGCCGGACGCCCCGGAGGGGGACGCGCTGGGGGGGGCCGTGGCCGAGATCCTCTGCGCCTACGCCAACGGCACGGGCCGCTTCGGCATCGCGCTGGACCCGGCGGACGGCCTGCTCACCGCCGGCCGCGGCTACCCGGACGTGGCGCTGACGTGGATGGACGCCCGCGTGGACGGCCGGCCGGTGACGCCGCGGGCGGGCAAGGCGGTGGAGATCCAGGCCCTCTGGCTCAACGCCCTGCACCTCGCCGGCGCCGACGAGCCGGACAGCGAGTGGCACCCCCTGGTCGAGCGGGGTTTGGAGAGCTTCCAACGCCGCTTCTGGATGCCCGAGGCCGGCCGGCTGCGCGACGTGGTGGACGGCGACGGGGCGGACGGCGACGCCCTGCGCCCCAACCAGCTCCTCGCCGTCGGCGGCCTGCCGCTCTGCCTGCTGCCCGCGGCGGAGGCCATCGGGGTCGTCGCGGCGGCGGAGGCGCACCTGCTCACCCCCCTCGGCCTGCGGACCCTGGCCCCGGGCGAGCCCGGCTACCGCGCCCGCTACGCCGGCGGCCCGGCCGAGCGCGACGCGGCCTACCACCAGGGCACGGTCTGGCCGTGGTTGCTCGGGCCATTCGTGGAAGCCTGGGTGCGGGTCCACGGCGGGGCGGCGGCCACCCGGCGCGAGGCCCGGCGGCGGTTCCTGGACCCCCTGTGGGAACACCTCAACGAAGCTGGCCTGGGCCACCTGCCCGAGGTCGCCGACGCGGACCCTCCGCACCGCCCGGGCGGCTGCCCGTTCCAGGCGTGGAGCCTGGGGGAAGCGTTGCGGCTGGACCGGAGCGTCCTGGGGACGGAGGGCTAACGGCCTACCCGGGAGCCGGAGAACGCCGCGTTACTTTCGTTCACTTATTTAGGGTTTTATAAAACGGGGTGCGGAATCGTCCGGCAAAGGGTCCCGTCGGACTTCCCGTGCCTCATGCCCACTCCCCCCGCCCCTCCCGGCCAAATGTCCTTGGTCGGCTGGCCGTCGCCCTGCTGCTCTGCGCGCCGAACCTCCGCGCGGGGGAAGGACGGCCGGCGGCACCCGCCGTTCCCCTCGCCCGGCCGGATGCCGCGACGATCAAACGGCTGAACGACGCGCTTGCCGGCACCGGGTTGTCCGCGCTGCCGGGCGGGGCCCTGCCCGGCGAGGGCGCCTGGGTCGGGCTGATGCTCGGGGAGGACGCCGCCCGCAGCCGCGCCGCGCCCCTGCCGCCGCCGGCCGGCCCGGGTGGCACGGTGCGTGAGCCGCTGTCCGCCGGGGCGGCGGCGGCGTTGCTGGGGGGTGTCCGCGGCGAGCGCAAGCGGGAGAAGCTGGTGGCCGATTCCCGCGGGATCACCCGGCACCAGGTCGAAGAGCTGCACGAGGAGCGCCGGCTGGCGTTCGCGGACTTCCTCACGCTGCCCGCGGCCGCCCTGCGCCGGGCGGTCTTCGAGACCGAGGGCGAGGCCGCGGACCACCCGGAGGAGGCCATGCGCTGGCGGGAGAGCTTCCTCGCGGACGAAACGGGCAATCTGGACCCCGCCGCCATCGAGCGCGCCCGGCGTTGGACGAAAACCCTGTCCCCGACCAAGGCGCTCGACGACGTCGAGTATCACCCGACGGACCCCACCCGCGCGGTGGCTTCCGGCTACGGGGCGCCGCTCTATTTGTCCAACGACGGCGGCGTTTACCGGGCGGCTGACGTGTCCACCGTGGCCCTGACCTCCGGCTGGCAGGAACTCAACAACCAGCTCGGCACCACGCAGTTCTACGGCGCGGCCGGCGTGCCCTCCAGCGGCGTCGTCATCGCCGGCGCGCAGGACGACGGCACGGAGAACTGGACGACCACCTTCGGCGGCGACGGCGGCTACTGCGCGGCGGACCCGACCAACGGCAACTACCTCTACGGGGAATACGTTTACCTCGACATCCACCGCTCCACCAACGGCGGCGCGTCCTCCGCCTACATCTACCCCGGCCTCGCCGACGCCAACAGCGGCAGCACCGCGGAGTTCATCGCCCCCTTCATCCTGGACCCGAACAACCCCGCCACCCTGCTAGCCGGCGGGAAAAGCCTCTGGCGGACGACCAACGCCCGCGCCGCCACGGTGGGTTGGAGCGCCGTCAAGGCTAGCGACGGCAACAACGTCACCGCCATCGCCGTGGCCCCCGGCAACTCGGACGTCATCTGGGTCGGCCACACCAACGGCAACGTTTACAAGACCCTCAACGGCACCGCGGCCCCTCCGGCCTGGACCAAGGTGGACGACAACGCCACCGCGCTGCCCGCCCGCCGGGTCGCGCGCACCGCCGTGGACCCCGCCAGCGCCAACCGCGTCTTCGTCACCTTCGGCGGCTACTCCGCCGGCAACGTCTGGGGCACGACCGACGGGGGCGCCTCGTAGGTCAACCGGACCGGCACCCTGCCGCCCGACGCTGGCCAGCGTGCAGGAGCTGTTCCTGATGGGCAACAACCTCGTCACCGTCACTCACGGCCGCGGCGTCTTCACCGCGCCCACGGCCGGCAACCCGTCGCTCGCCATCTCACCCAGCGGCGGGACGACGGGGGCGGACCCGATCCCCTTCTCCTTCAACTTTTCCTCGGCCGTCACCGGCTTCACCGCCTCGGACGTCGCCGTCACCGGGGGCACCGCCGGCGCCTTCGCCGGCAGCGCGGCGTCCTACTCGTTGAGCGTCGCCCCCGGCGCCGCGAACGGCACCGTCACCGTGAGCGTCCCCGCCGGCGCCGCCCAGGACGCCACCACCGGCAACCCCAGCCTCGCCGCCAGCGCCGCCGTGACCTTCAGCGCCCCCGCGCCGACCCTGAGCATCCTGCCCACGGGGACGGCGACCAACGCCAACCCGGTCCCCTTCACGCTGGCCTTCAACAAGGCCGTCACCGGTTTCGACGCGGGCGACCTCGTCGTCTCCGGCGGCGTCGGCGGCCCGTTGACCGGCCCGGCGACGCTGGCGGACGGCACCTCCGTTTACCGCTACGCCGTCACTCCCGTGGGGAGCCCGG
>CAXTFX010000191.1:0-3164 GCA_964243185.1 uncultured Chthoniobacterales bacterium | reverse complement strand
CTGGCGGACGGCACCTCCGTTTACCGCTACGCCGTCACTCCCGTGGGGAGCCCGGCAACCCTCACGCTGTCGGTCCCCGCGGGCGCCGCGAACGTCTGGCAGTGCGGCACGCCGACCTCCGGCCCGAACGCGGACCGCACTGGCAACGGCGGCCAGCTCTACGGCACCGGGCTCAACGGCAACTACCCCGACGGCGTGGACACCCACCTCGTCACCCCCGCCTACGACCTGCCCCCGGCCGGCGGCCTGCCCTACCGGCTGCGCTTCTGGATGTGGCTGAACGCGGAGAGCGGCTTCGACGGCGGCAACCTGGAAGTGTCCGTGGACCACGGCGCCTACCGCGTCGTCCCCTCCACCTCCCTGAGCGTTCCCTACAACGAGATGGGCCTCGCCGTCCTGCCCGGCGGGGCCGGTTGGAGCAACTCCACCTACGCCGCCTGGACGCGGGTGCGGGCGGACCTCTCGACCTACGCCGGCCACAACGTCCGCTTCCGCTTCCATTTCGCCAGCGACGGGTCCGTCAACTTCCCCGGCTGGTATGTGGACGACCTCGCCCTGGAGCAGGCCCCCGTCGTCACCCTCGTTGCGACCGACCCCGTCGCCGCGGACGGCGGGAACGCCGGCGCGTTCACCTTCAACCTGTTCCCCAACGCCCCCGGCCCGTTGACCGTGCCCTACAACGTCGGCGGCGCGGCCGTGGCCGGCACGGATTACCCCGCGCTCAACGGCAGCGTGAGCGTTCCCGCCGGCGCGGGGAGCGCGGCGGTGCCCGTCACGGCGCTCAACCGCCACGGCGGCCGGCCGCGCACGGTCGCGGTCGTCCTCGCGGTGGGCGGCAGCGCCGGCTACACCGTCGGCAACCCGAACACCGCCATCGTGTTCGTCGCCGGCGAGACCGGTTACGACGCCTGGCGCGCGGCGCACTTCACCGACGCCGATTTCCTCAACGACGCCGTTTCCGGCCCCGCCGCCGACCCCGACGGCGACGGCGTGCCGAACCTGCTGGAATACGCCCTCGGCCTGGACTCCAGGCACAGCGACGTCAACGCCCTGCCCCTGCCCGGAACGGTCACACGGCGAACAACCGCCGCTACCTCACGCTGACGCTCATCCGCCCGCAGGCCGCCAATGCGGACACCACCTTCGGCGCGCAGGTTTCCGGCGACCTGCGGACCTGGGACGGCTCCGCGGCTGCGGTCGAAACCACCGTGCAGCCCAACGTGCCCGCCGCCGGCCAGGACACCGTGACCTACCGCGACCAGACGCCCCCATCTCCCGGCGCCGGGACCGGCCACTTCCTGCGTTTGGTGGTCGGGAAGAATTGAGGGACGTTCCCACCCTTCCTCCGATGCCCCCCGCCCTCCAACCTCCCGGCGCCGGCCTGCCGTGGTGGGAACTCCTCGCCGCCCGTTACGTGATGTTCCCCCTCGCCCGGCGAAAGCTGGACTGGGCGCGGTCGGGACGGCTGTTCCAACGCGAGGGCCAGAAGGTGCTCGCCCTCTTCGACGCCCTGCCCGCCGACCGCCGGACGGAGCGCGTGCTCATCCCCCGGTTGCGCGGCATGGAGGATTCCTCGCGGAACTGGTCGGCGGCGATGACCGTTGAGCACCTGAACATCGTCGGCAACGTCTTCCTGGGCATCATCGCCAGCCTGCGGGCGGGTCACGTGCCGCCGGGGAAGGCGAGCACGGCCGACGTGAAACCCCGCGGGGAGGAAACGGCCGGCGAGACGCGGGCAAAGTTCGTCCAACTCCTCGCCGACAGCGCCGCGGCGGACGGGCTGCCGCCGATGCTCCCCGGCGCGGGGCCGCGCTACGCGCACCCGTGGTTCGGGCCGATGGAGGCGCACCGCTGGCACGCCATCAACGGCCTTCACCAAGGAATTCACCGCCGGCAGTTGGAGGCCATCCGCGACGGTTTGGGCGCGGTCGGACCGGGAGGATGAACGCCCCCGCCGCAGGTTGGTCCCATGTCCCCGTGCGCGCGCGGTCGGCCCTCCTCATCGTCACCGTCGGCCTGGGCCTGGTTGGTTCCGGGGTTGCCCGCGGACAGGAGCTCGTCGTCAGCCGGGACGGCCAGGTGCTGCGTAACGCCCGGATCGAGCACGTGGACCCGGATGGGATCACCTACCGGCACAACGCCGGGGACACCAAGCTGGCCTTCGAGGACCTGCCCGAGAGCGTGCGCCGGGCGCACGGCTACGACCCGAGGCGGGCCGAGGATTTCCGCCGCCAGCAGGCCGAGCGCGCCGAGGCCGACCGCCGCATGGTCGCCGCGTCCGAGGCGCGCCGCCGCGAGGCCGTGACCAAGCGCGCCGCCGAGCTGGCCGCGGTCGCCGCCACGGCGACGGCAACCGGCTTCACCTACGCCCCGGGCACGGGCGCCGGGGCGGGCGACGTCAACGCCCGGGCCGCCGCCGCCAGCGTGGCGGCGCAGATGGAAAAATGGGAGCGGGTCCGCGGCCGGCTCCAGGACAATTCCCTGCTGGGCAACCCGCTGTGGGCAAAGTTGCCCATCGGCTCCGTGCAGAACATCCTCGACCGGCGGCCGGGAGAGTTCGGCAGCGGGGAGAGCGCCTTCTTCACCCCGAACTACGAGAAGCGGCAGTTCTCGGAGCTTTACGAGCAGCCGCCGGGACGGTGAGGCGGAAGGAAGGGAAGGGCCCGCGAAAGGACGCGAAAGGACGCGAAAGGAAAAGGCAAAAATGAGGAAGTCTTGTTTCCCGGCCTTTCTTCCGCGTCTTTTCGCGTGTTTCGCGGGCATCCTCTTTTTCCCCCTCTCCTCCCACGCCGCCGACAACCTCCGCGTGCCCGAAACCGGCGCCCTCACCGGCGCCTACCTGGACTTCGGCGACACCGAGGACACCGTGACAGCCCGGGCCATCGCCGACTTTGAGCGGCTCGTCGGCAAGCCGTTGGCCATCGTCGCCTCGTCGAGCTACTGGGGCCGCGACTCGTTCCCGGCCGAAAACGTCAAAACCATCCGCGCCGCCGGGGCCGTCCCCCTGCTCTACTGGTCGCCGTGGGGGCCGCCGTATGACCAGCACGCGCGGCACAAACCGGACAAACGGTTCCCCCTGGACGCCATCGCCGCCGGCGGGTTGGACGCCTACCTCGACCGCTGGGCCGACGGCGCGCGGGACTCCGGCGGGCCGCTGCTCGTCT
>CAXTFX010000190.1:0-8047 GCA_964243185.1 uncultured Chthoniobacterales bacterium | reverse complement strand
AGACGCATGTAAGGGTAAGTCAGGTATAGCTCATCCTCCGCCCGCGTGACGGCAACATAGAACAAGCGGCGCTCCTCTTCCACCGCTTCCGCGCTGTCCAACGAACGGCCGGAGGGGAACGAGCCCTCCGTCAAACCGATCACGAACACGACCTTCCACTCCAGCCCCTTCGCCTGGTGGACGCTGGTGAGCGTGAGCTGCTCCCGGTCCTCCGTCGCCGCGCGGGCGGCGACCTCCGCGGTTTCGAGGTTGGTGACGAGCGCGAGCTGAGACAGGAAGTCGTTCGGGTCCGCGTATTGCCGCGCGTAGTTGGCCAGGACGTTGAGGTCCTCGCGGCGGTTCTCGTAGTTCGGGAACTTGGTCTTGGCGTATTCGTCATAGACGGCTTCCACGACACTCTCGATGGCGCTGGCCGGCGCGATGAGGTGCCCCCCCGGGGCGATCTCATCCAAGGTGTTGACGAACTGGTTCCACGCCTTTTCGGTCTTGGGCGGCACCTTCGCGCCCCGGAGGGCGTCCCTGAACGAATTCGTCGCGACCTGCCCGCCCAACGCTTTCTCGAAGTGCCCCCACAACCGCTCCGCCGCCACGCCGCCGACGCCGGGCAAGAGGCGCGCGATGCGCTTGAAGGCGACCTCGTCCCGGTGGTTCGTGCCGAACTTGAGGAACGCCGCCACGTCCTTGATGTGCGCCTGCTCGAAAAACCGCAGCCCGCTGGTGATCTGGAACGGCACGCCGTGGCGCGTGAGTTCGAGTTGCAGTTCCATCGAATGGAAATGCGCCCGGTAGAGCACGGCCATTTCATGCAGTTCCACGCCCTCGTCGCGCAACTCCAACACGCGCTGCGTGACGAACAACGCGTGCTGGTTGCCATCGTTGAGCTCGATCAACGCCGGCTTGGCCGCGCGCGATTCGCGCGCGGCGTGCAGCACCTTGGGGAACTGCGCGAGGTTGTTCTCGATGGCCGCGTTGGCGACCTCTAAAATTTCCGGCGTCGAGCGGTAGTTCGTCTCGATCTTGTAGGTGGTGGCGTTGGTGTAGCGCCGGTTGAACTGGATGATGTTTTTGAAGTCCGCGCCCCGCCACGAGTAAATGCTTTGGGCATCGTCGCCGACGACCATCAGGTTGCCGTGTTTCTCGACCAGTTTATCCACGAAGTCCGCCTGGAGTTTGTTGGTGTCCTGATACTCGTCCACCAGCACGTATTGGAAACGGTTCTGGTAAAACTCCGCGGCCTCGGGGTGCTCGTTCAACAGGCGCAGCGTTTTCTCCAGGAGATCATCAAAGTCGAGCGAGTTGATCGCCAGCTTCTTGGCCTCGTAGCGTCGGCGCACGTCCACAATCTGGTCGGTGAGTTCCAGGAAGTAGGGATAACGCTCGTCAATGATCCCCTTCACCGATTGCTCCGTGTTGACCGACAGGCTGTAGATCTCGGACAAGACTTCCGCCTTCGGGAAGCGCTTGTCCTTCGGGTCCACGCCGGCGGCTGGGATGATGGTTTTCAGCAGACTCTCCTGGTCCTCGCGGTCCATGATGGAGAACCCGCGCCGGAAGCCCAGCAACTCCCCGTGCCGCCGCAGGATGCGGTTGCCAACGGAGTGAAACGTCCCGCCCCACAGCCCGTTCGTGCGGTCCGGCAGGAGCGTCGAAACCCGTTCCAGCATTTCGCGCGAGGCCTTGTTGGTGAACGTCAACAACAGGATGTTCGAGGGATCCACGCCGTTCTCCAACAGGTAAGCCACGCGGTAAGTCAAGGTGCGCGTCTTGCCCGAACCGGCGCCCGCGATCACCAGCACCGGCCCCGGCGGGGCCGTGACGGCGGCGTGCTGCTGCTCGTTGAGTTCCGCCGCGTAGTCAATGCGGGCGACGGCGGCGCCGGCGTGCGCCGGTTTCTTCAGCGTGTAGGTGCGGGCCATCGTTAAACGGCAAAAGGGTCAATGCGCTCCGGAAACTCCGGGCACAGCCGCGAGCGCGGAACCGCATTTTCTGGCGCGATGTAAAACGTCATGACGCCCTCCCCATCACAGATCCAGACTTCCTGCGCGCCGGCCTCGAAATAGAGGTGCCGCTTTTCGTGGATTTCCTGCTGCGTGTGGCGTGGGGAGATCACCTCCACGCAAAGCTCCGGGGCCGGCGAGAGGCTAAGCTGATCGCGGCATTGGAGAAACCGTTCCCGTCGCATCCAGACTACGTCGGGTTCCTTGGTGCCATCGCTGGTCCGCACCCCGACTTCTGCCAGCGGCTTGCCGGTGAGGAGTAAGCGCATAAGAATCTGGACGATCTCCATCTCGAAGGCTTGGTGATTGAATCCCGGCGAGGGCATGAGCAGAATCTGGCGCCTAGCGTTGGTTTCAATCTTCCAGCCGTTGAAGTCCTCCGGGAAAACCCCGCGCTCAGTAATCTCCTCGCGCGTCCAGCCGGGCCAACCCACTGGCGTTAACACAAACTGGTTGTTTTTGTTGGTGCTGAGGTCGTAGGGCATGGCGCGCACCAGTTCCAGCAGCCGCTCGTCCACATCGGGATATCCAGCCGTCATCATGGTTGTTTTTCATTATGCACTCGCACCACCAGCGGCGCGAACGGCCCGATGCGTGCCTCGATCACGTCGCCGTCGCGCACCGCCCCGACACCGGCCGGGGTGCCCGTGATGACCACGTCTCCCGGCAGCAGCGTCGTCCCGCGGCTGGCGAATTCCAGGATCGCGGCGGGCGGGAAGACCATGTCCCGGGTGTTGCCGTCCTGCCGCAGTTCGCCGTTCTGCTTCAACTGCACCGACAGGTTCGCCGGGTCAAAGTCGCCGTTTTCGGGCACATAGACATACGGGCCGGCGGGCGTGAAGCCGTCAAAGCTCTTCGCGCGGTAGAACTGCCCCTCGGACTTCTGGAGGTCCCGGTCCGACATGTCCAGGGCCGTGAAGTAACCGAAGATGTAGTCCGCCGCGTCCGCCGCCCGGACGTTGCGCGCCTCGCGGCCGAGCACGAAGCCCAGTTCAGCCTCGTAGTCCACCCGGTGTTCCGGGTAGGGCAGGGGAATGACACCGTTGTGCGCGAGCAGGGAGCCGACGCTTTTCAGCCACGTCAACGGGGACTTCGGCAACTCGTGGCCCAGCTCCGTGGCGTGCTCCGCGTAGTTGCGCCCGACGGCCAGGAGCGACCGGGGAGCCACCGGCACGCCCACGGTCAGTCCCGCCAGGGTGTGCGCGGGGCCGTCGGCGTATTCCACCCCGTGCCAGGGGGCGTGCTTCAGCGCGCGGATGGAGGAGTCGTGGGCAAGGAACTCGCCGTGAAAGGCGGCGCCGTTGGGAGCGGCGAAATGACCGAAGATTTTCATGGGGTAAATCGGTTCGGCCACCCTACGGCCAGCGGTTGCGATTGTCCCCGCTTTTGCGCGGTTGCACCCCGGCGGGGAAACGGCTACAAGGTGCCCCATGTCCCGCCCAAACTTTCGCCTGCCCCGGCTCGGCTTCGCCGCCGCGCTGCTCGCCGCCGTTGTGACCACCGTTGCCCCCCTGCGGGCGCAGGAACCGATTACCATCGGCGAGTTTGCCTCGATGACCGGCTCGGAGGCGACCTTCGGCATCAACTCCAACAACGGGGTGCAACTCGCCGTGGACGAGATTAACGGCGCCGGCGGCCTGCTCGGCGGGCGCAAGGTCAGGGTCGTGCTGGAGGATGATCAGTCCAAGGCCGGGCAACCCTCGGCGGCGGTGAAGAAGCTCATCGCCAACGACAAGGCCGTGGCCATCATCGGCGAGATCGCCAGCAGCCGTTCCCTGGAGGCCGCTCCCATCTGCCAGGAAGCCAAGGTCCCGATGGTTTCCCCGGGTTCGACCAACCCGACCGTGACCGAGAAGGGGGACTACATTTTCCGCGTGTGCTTCATTGATCCGTTCCAGGGGACCGTGATGGCCAAGTTCGCGCTCGACACGCTCAAGGCCGAGAAGGTGGCCGTGTTGACCGACGTCACCAGCGATTACTCGAAGGGATTGGCGCAATACTTCACCGAGTATTTCAAGGGCCACGGCGGCGAGATCGTCTCCGAGCTCTCCTACAGCGGCGGCGGCAAGGACAAGGACTTCCGCGCGCAACTCACCGCCATCAAGGCCAAATCGCCGGACGCTATCTTCCTGCCGGGCTACTACACGGAGGCCGGCCTAATCGGCAAGCAGGCGCGCACCCTGGGCATCCGGGTCCCGCTCCTGGGCGGCGACGGTTGGGACAGCCCGAAGCTGGCCGAGATCGCGGGCAGTTCGCTCGACGGCTGTTACTTCTCCACCCACTTTTCCCCCAAGGCCGAGTCGCCCAAGGTGCAGGACTTCGTCAAGAAATACTCGGCCAAATACAAGACCGCGCCGGACGGCATGGCCCCGCTGGGCTATGACGCGATGATGATCCTCGCGGACGCCATCAAGACCGCCGGCACCACCGACGGCGCCAAGGTGCGCGACGCCCTCACCGCCGTGAAGAACTACGAGGCCGTCACGGGTAACATCACGATTGACGAGAAGCGAAACGCGACGAAGTCCGCCGTGGTCCTACAGGTGCAAGGGACGGAAAACAAGTTCGTGGCCACCGTGGCACCTTGAAGGGCGCGGCGGACCGAAGGGGAAAACCCAGGGTGCCGGGCCGGTGCCTCGCCGGCCCTTTTCGCTTCACGTTCGCGGTTGCCCATTCATCGTTGATCGCGTCGTCAGCATGAGCGGCATCGAGTTCTTACAACAGGTCATCAACGGCCTGTCGCTCGGCGCCTTCTACGCGCTGATCGCCCTCGGCTACACGATGGTCTATGGCATCCTGCGCTTCATCAACTTCGCGCACGGGGATGTCTTCATGATCGGGGCGTTCTGCGGCTATTACTTGACCCCGCGCGTGCTCCCGCACTTTCAAGGCGCGCTCGTGCCCGTCGGCGTCGCGGTGGTGCTGCTCGCCACGATGAGCTTTTGCGCGTTGCTGGGCATCGTCATCGAAAAGCTCGCCTACCGGCCCCTGCGCAGCCGGCCAAAGCTCACGGTGCTCATCACGGCCATCGGCGTCTCGTTGCTGCTGGAATACGGCGGCCAGTTCCTGTTCGGGGCGGACCCGAAATCGTTCCCGGACCTCATCACCGACAGCGCCATCGAGGGCACGGGATCGTTGACCATCACGCGCAGTCAGGTCATCGCGTTGGCCGTCACGTTTCTCCTGCTCGGAGGGCTGACGTTCATCGTGAAACGCACCAAGCTCGGCATGGCGATGCGGGCGGTGTCCAACAACGCCACCGCCGCCGCGCTCATGGGGGTCAACATTGACACGGTGATTTCCTTTACCTTCGGTTTGGGGAGCGCCCTGGCGGGCGCGGCGGGGATTCTCTGGTCCATCAACAACCCGTCCATTGATCCGCTGATGGGCATTTTTCCGGGCATCAAAGCCTTCGTGGCCGCGGTGTTGGGAGGGATCGGCAGCCTGCCGGGAGCGGCCGTCGGTGGACTGATCCTCGGGCTGGTGGAAACGTTTGTCGCCGGCTCGGCCTGGTCCACCTACAAGGAGGCCATCGCCTTCGCCGTGCTCATCGGCATTTTGCTGTTCCGTCCGGCGGGTCTGTTCGGGCGGTTGCAAGCGGAGAAAGTCTAACGCCATCCCGTCATGTTCCCCCGTCACACCAAACGGTTCGCGCTGCTCGGGGCCGTGGTCCTGAGTGCGGTGTGCTCGCAGTTTTCCGGTGCGGTCAATTCGTATTACTTACAGGTCGTCCTGTTCATCGGGATCAACGTCATCCTCGCCGTCTCGCTGAACCTGATCAACGGCTACACCGGGCAGTTCTCGCTGGGCCACGCCGGGTTCATGGCGCTGGGGGCCTACGTCTCGGCCTACCTTTCCACGGAGCACAGCGCGGGCTTCCTCAAGGCGTTCGGCGGGGCCAACCCGCTCTCCGTGACCCTGCTCTTCCTGGGCGTCCTGCTCCTCGGCGGGTTGGCGGCGGCGGTCGCGGGGTTGATCGTCGGGGTGCCCTCGTTGCGGCTGAAGGGGGACTACCTCGCCATCGTCACGTTGGGGTTCAACCAGATCATCGTCGTGCTCATCCAGAACATGGATGCCGTCGGCGGGCCGCGCGGCTACGGCGGCATCGCCAACTATTCCACGCTGTTCTGGACCTACACGCTCGCCGCCCTGACGATTTACGTGGTCGTCAGCCTGATTGATTCCACCTACGGCCGGGGTTTCCTCGCCGTGCGTGATGATGAGATCGCCGCGGAGGCGGTCGGCATTTCGACAACGCGCTACAAGGTCGTGGCCTTCGTCCTGGGGGCCTTCGTCGCGGGGGTCGCGGGCGGGATCTACGCGCACACGACGTCGTTCATCGTCCCCGCCTACTTTGACTTTCAACTCTCCATCCAGATCGTAATCATGGTGATTCTCGGCGGGATGGGGTCCACGGCGGGCGTAACCTTCGCCGCCGTGCTGCTCACGGTGCTGCTGGAATACCTGCGCTTCGTGGCGGGCTACGAGTGGCTACCGGATTTCGCTCGCGGCCTCGCGCAACAGCGGATGATCATCTTCTCGCTCGTGTTGATCGCGCTGATGCTCCTGCGGCCCCAAGGGCTGTTTGGCGCGTTGCCCCGGCGGTCGGCGAAGTCCTGAGGTGCCCCGCGCCGAGACCACGGTGGTCGCAAAGGGAAGGAGAGAAAGGGTCGGCAGGAAAGGTGGGGTCCAACCCTTCTTTCCCTTTAGCCACCGCTTTCCCCTCCGCCTCTTCCTTTGCGAACTCTGCGGCCTTGGCGTGGGGCACCGCCCCGCTCAGGCAATGTTGGAGGGCAAGTTGCCCCCGTTGCTCGCCATCAGGCCGAGGATCTGGCCGTGGAGCCACGTGTTGAACTCGGCCGACGGCATTCGACTGATCTGGTTCTCGGGAAAGCCGAGGGAAACGGCGTAGCGGTGCCGGGCGCTCTGGCTCGAGTCTTTACCCAACAACTTCAGCAGATCCACGACGGAACTTTTCCAGTCGAGATCCTCCCCGGCGCTCTCGGCTTTCTCGGTGAGCAGATTCTTCACGTCCGCCGTGCTGATCGCGGTGCCCGCCGGGGCGCTCGCGGCCGCGCCGGCGCTGGTCGCGCCCGTTCCCGCCGCGACGGGGGCAGCGGCGGCCGTGGCGCCGTTATTCCCACCACCCACGCCGAAGATGCCGTCCAACTCGGAGATGGCATTGGAGGCAAACTCCTGCCCGCCCGCGCCGGCGCCGAGCGCGTCCACGATGCAGGCAAAGTCGGCCTTCGTGCGCGTGACGTAGGTGGCGGGATCGAGCGATTCGGCCGCGTATTCCCCGGTGAGCTTCTTCAGGTTCCACTCCAGGTTGGTGGCGGGGGCCTTGAGCTTCGGGTCACTGCTCTTCTGGTAGAGGGGCAGCGCGGTGCGAAGGTCCTGAATGAACTTGTTTTGGGCGGCGTTGAATTCCATAGTCGGCGCTTTGTCGTGAAAGAGTGGGGTTTCGGTCGTTGGCCGTCCATCCATCGCAGCCGCGCCCGACGTTGGCGGCAACCTTTTTACAGTCCCAAACTTGTCCATGCTGTTAACCTTAGAAAAATGCACGATGCGCTTCGGCGGCCTGACGGCCGTGTCCGGGGTGGACCTGCGCGTCGGGGAGCGTCAGTTGGTCGGTCTCATCGGGCCGAACGGCGCGGGCAAGACGACGGTGTTCAACATTGTCACCGGGGTTTATACGCCGACGGAGGGCACCATCACCCTGGGCGGGCAATCCATCGCGGGGCTCAAGCCGCACCGCATCGCGGGGCGGGGGATCGCGCGGACGTTCCAAAACATCCGGCTTTTCGGTGGGCTATCGGTGTTCGACAACGTGCGCACGGGGTTCAACCTGCGCGTGAAGCACGGCTTATCCCACGCCCTTCTCCGCACGTCCGCCTTCTACGCCGAGGAGCGGGACGTTGACCGGCAGGTGATGGAACTGTTGGAAATTTTTGACCTCGGCCGCTTTCGGGACACGCCCTGCCGCAGCCTGTGCTACGGCGACCAGCGTCTGCTGGAGATCGTCGGCGCGCTGGCGACCAATCCCAAAC